>NZ_DASZKT010000280.1:0-35786 GCF_035552695.1 Actinospica sp. | reverse complement strand
CGCCAGCAACGTCGTCGGCGAAGAAGGCACGAACGGCGGATTGTGATGCTCACCCGTCGCGAACACATCCAAACCCACCTCCTCCGCCTTCCGCGCAATCGCCACCATCGCCATGATCCGCTCATGCTCCGACGGCGCACGCCCGGTGGTCGGGTCAACGCTCACGTCCCCCACCGTGAAGATCCCGAACTGCACGCAACTCACCCTCTCGCGGTTGTTGACGATTCAACTATACCGCGAACGCGACACGTCCACGCGCTATTCCGGGCCAGGGATCTCGCCGGAGCCGCGCCGCATGAGCAGGCTCGGAATGACATGCACCTCCGCCGGGGAGCGGTCGCCCTCGAGGCGGGCGAACAGCAGTTCGGCGGCGATCCGGCCCATGTGGGCGGGCTGCTGGGCCAGTACCGTGACGCCGGGGTCGAGGAGTTGGGCGAGGGGGAAGTCGTCGAAGCCGACGATGGCGACGCGGTGGTGCAGGCCCATGCGGTGCAGCGCCTCGACCGCACCGATGGTGACGAGGTTCTGGCTGGTGAACAGCGCCGTCGGCGCGTCGCGCCGGCTGAACAGCGCGGCGGCGGCCTGGTCGGCGGCCTTGGTCGTGCGCAGTCCGTGGATGACGTCCGCCGGGTCCACGACGTAGCCCTTCGACTCGGCCGCGCGCATCGCGTCGCGGTAGCCCGCGAAGCGTTCGCGGGCGGTCATCAGCGAGTCCGTATCTCCGAGATATGCGATACGGCGGTGACCTGCGGCGATGAGGTGTTCGACGCCGGCCTTGGCGGCTTCGCGGTTGTCGGTGACCACGGCGTCGCCGATCAGCGGGGTCGGGAGTCGGTCGACGAAGACGACGGCGGTGCCGGCCTCCTGCTCGGCCACCAGGTAGCGGTGGTCGGTGCTGGCCGGGACGACGATCAGCCCGTCCACGCGCCTGGCGACGAGGGCGCGGACCATGCGGCGTTCGCGCTCCGGGTCCTCGTCGAGGCTTGAGCTGAGCACGAGCACGCCGTGCCGCGCCGCGTAGTCCTCCACCGCGCGGTGCACGGCCGCCGAGAAGGGGTTGCCGACGTCCTCGACCAGCAGGCCGACGGTGTGCGTGCGGCCGTCCGCGCGGCGCAGGTTGCTGGCCGCGAGGTTCGGCCGGAAGCCGAGGCGGTCCATGGCCGCGTGCACCTTGGCCACCAGTTCGGGGGCGACCGTCGGCACCTCGTTCACCACCCGGGACACCGTCTTCAGACTGACCCCGGACAGCGCGGCGACCTCGCGCATGGTCGGCCGCTCGCGGGGCGCCGGGGGCGCGGCGGCGGACGTCTCGGATCCCGGCACGGCTTCGCTCACGCCATGACCATACAACGCCTGCCGTGCCGCCGCGCAGCAGGCCTGCGGACCGTGAGTCTCACGTTGTCTCGATCCGATCACGCCCCCTTGACCCCATTTCAAACCCGCCCTACCGTGGCTGGCCGAGACAACGTTGTCCGGCGATGGCCCGCCCCAGCCCGGCGGCCGCGCCCGAACGGAAGGCACAATCCGTGAAGCTCAAGCAGTCACCGCGCACCCTGCTCGCCCTCACCGCCCTGGCCGCGACCGCGTTCGGCGTGTCGGCCTGCGGCAGCGCCGCCGGGAGCTCAAGCTCCTCCGCCGGGATCGGTGTGACTCTGGTTCTCAAGACCCTGAGCAACCCGTATTTCGTCACGATGGAGCAGGACGCGAAGGCGGCCGCGACCAAGGACGGGGTGAACCTGACGGTGGCCGCCGGCACCTCGGACGGCGACACGCAGTCCCAGATCACCGCGATCGACGACGCGATATCCCGCGGCGACAAGGGGATCCTGATCACCACGAACGGCAACGCAGTCAACGCGGCGCTGAACCAGGCGCGCCAGGCCGGGCTCTACGTGATCGCGCTGGACACGGCGCCGACCCCGGCGAGCGTCGCCGACATCACCTACGCGACCGACAACACCGCCGCGGGCAAGCTCGACGGCCAGGCGGCCGCGGCCACCCTCGGCGGCAAGAAGGCCGTGATCGCGATGCTCGACCTCTACAGCACCCAGGTCGTCTCGGTGGACATCGACCGCGACCACGGCTTCCTTCAGGGCATGGGAATCAACCCCGGCAGTTCGACCCAGAACGGCCAGGAGGCCAAGTCCGGCAGCTACACCGGCGGCACGGGCGGCAGCTACCAGATCGCCTGCCAGCAGCCGACCCAGGGCGCCGTGGACGGCGGCCGCACCGCGATGGAGGACTGCCTGTCGGCGAACCCGAGCATCAACGTCGTGTACGCGATCAACGAGCCGGCCGCCGAGGGCGCGTACGCCGCGCTGCAGGCCGCGGGCAAGACCTCGAGCGTGAAGATCTACGCGATCGACGGCAGCTGCCAGGGGGTCGGCTTCGTCTCGTCCGGCGAGTTCGCGGCCGACGCCGTGCAGTACCCGGGCAAGATGGCCTCCCTCGGCGTCGACTCGATCGCCAAGCTGGCCAAGGGCGGCTCGAAGCCGTCTGCGAGCTCCGGCCTGGACTTCTACGACACCGGCACGGCCCTCGTCACCGCGAGCCCGATCAGCGGAGTGACCACCGAGACCGTCTCGCAGGGCAACGCGTCCTGCTGGGGCACGGCGAGCTGACGCACAGGAATCGAGAACAGAGCCATGAATTCCACCCCCGCTCCGGTGCTCGAGCCGGCCGAGACGGTCACCGACCTCTCGGCCCGGCGCGGGCACTCCCCCGCCCAACGCCTGCAGCACCTGCTGCACCGCCGCCCCGCGCTGAGCCCGCTCGCGGTGCTGATCGTCTCCATCGTGATCTTCAGCCTGGTCAACGCGCGGTTCTACAGCGCCGTCAACCTCTCGCTGGTCGCCCAGCAGACCGCCGTGGTCGGCTCGCTCGCGGTCGGCCAGACGCTGATCATCCTGACCGCCGGCATCGACCTGTCCGTCGGCTCGATCATGGTGCTGGCCTCCTTCCTGGCGGCCAACCTCATATATACCGACCACACCTCCGTACCCGTCGCGCTGCTGGTCGCCGTGCTCGTCGCGGTGGCGGCGCAGGCGATCAACGGCCTGCTGGTCACGAGGATCAAGCTGCCTCCGTTCATCGTCACGCTGGGCACCTTCAACGCCTTCACGGCGATCACGCTGATCTACGCCAAGGGTGAGACGATCACCCTGAATCCGGGCTCGGGCCTGCTGTGGACGGGGCAGAGCTTCCTGGTCGGCAACTTCCGCGTCACCTATGGCGTGGTCCTGATGGCAGTGCTCTACATCGTCGTCGCGTACGCGCTGCGCTGCACCGCGTGGGGCCGCCACCTGTACGCCACCGGTGACGACGCCGAGGCCGCGCGGCTGGCCGGTATCAACACCAAGCGCGTGCTGCTCAGCGCGTACCTCGTGGCCGGACTGGTGATCGCCGTCTCGGCGTGGATCCTGGCCGGACGCGTCGGCGGCGCGGACCCCAACAGCGGCCTGAACGCGAACCTGGAGTCGATCACCGCCGTCGTCATCGGCGGCACGAGCCTGTTCGGCGGACGCGGCTCGCTGCTCGGCAGCCTGCTCGGCGCGTTGATCGTGCAGGTCTTCGACAACGGGCTCGCGCTGGCCGGCGTCGATGCGAACTACCAGGTCCTCGCGGTCGGCATCCTGGTGATCGCCGCGGTCTCGGTGGACCAGTGGATCAGGAAGGTGAGGGCATGAGTACGACTCCTGTTCTGCAGGCCAAGGGGCTGGTCAAGACCTACGGCCGGGTCGTCGGCCTGTCCGGGGTGGATCTGGAGCTCTACCCGGGCGAGGTGCTGGCCGTCATCGGCGACAACGGCGCGGGCAAGAGCACGCTGATGGCCTGCCTGTCCGGCGCGCAGATCCCCGACGAGGGCACGATCCTGGTCGACGGCGAGCCGGTCAAGCTGCGCAGCACGGCCGACGCGCGCCGGGTCGGCATCGAGACCGTCTACCAGAACCTCGCGGTCGCGCCGGCGCTGGACATCGCCAGCAACATGTTCCTGGCCCGCGAACGGCGCCGCGGCGGCCTGCTCGGCTCGGTGCTGCGGATGCTGGACACCAAGGCGATGAAGCAGGAGGCGGCCGAGGAGCTGGCGAACCTCGGCATCAGTACCCTGCAGGACGTGGACCAGGCCGTCGAGACGCTCTCCGGCGGCCAGCGGCAGGCCGTGGCCGTGGCCCGCGCGGCGGCGTTCGGCAGCAAGGTGCTGATCCTCGACGAGCCGACCGCCGCGCTCGGCGTGCGCGAATCGGGCCAGGTGCTCAAGCTCATCAGGGAGCTGCGGGACAAGGGCCTGGGCATCATCCTGGTCAGCCACAACATGCCGCACGTGTTCGAGATCGCCGACCGGATCCACATCCAGCGGCTCGGCGGCCGCGTCGGCGTGATCACCCCGACGTCGCACAGCATGAACGACGCGGTCGCGATCATGACCGGCGCACGCAGGCTGGAAGACGTGCCGGATACCGCGGGAGCGTCGTGAGCGAGCTTGCGAGCGAACCATTTGACACAGTGCTTGAGGGAACGCTTCCACCGAGCGCCGGCGAGGCGGAAGCGTGAGCTCTTTCGCAATACTCGGCGAAGCTCTCGTCGACCTGCGTATGGTCGCCGGAGCCGAGCCGAAGGAGAAAGACCACCCGGCCGCGCGCAGCTACACGGCGCAGCCGGGTGGGAGCCCGTTCAACGTGGCGATAGGGCTGGCCCGTCTCGGCCACCGTGCCGAGTTCGTCGGCCGACTCGCGCAGGACGCGCTCGGCGGAATCCTGCGTCGCCACGCGCAGCAGTCGGGCGTCTCGCTGGAGCTGTCCGGCAGTTGGTCGGGCCCGACTCCAGCCGCTCTGTTCGACCTGAATGACGACGGCTCGGCGCGGTACGAGTTCCATCTCGGAAACGTGAGCGAGTCGCTGTTCGCGGCGTCCGACGCTGACCGGATCGACCCGTCTGCCGTGGCCGCCGTGCACTTCGGCTCCATCGCGTCCTGGACGACGGGCAGCGCCGGGTCAGTCCTCGAAGCGGTCGTCCGGCTCCGCGAAAGCGGCGTGTTCGTGAGCTACGATCCGAATATCAGGAGCATGCTGATCTCGGATAAGCCGGAAGCGCGGGACCGGGTCGAGGCGGCTGTCCGCCTCAGCGATCTGGTCAAGGCGAGCGTGGAGGACATCGAGTGGCTCTACCCGGAGCTCGGTGCGGTTACCGTGGCCCGGCGATGGTTGTGGGCGGGGGCGTCCACGGTCGTCGTCACGCTCGGCTCCGAGGGCGCCGACTGCTACACGAATGGCGGGAAGCTGCACGGCAGCAGCGCTCCTGTCGAGGTCGTGGACACGGTCGGCGCGGGTGACGCGTTCATGGCCGGACTGCTCGACGGGCTCGTCGGACGCGGTGCCAGGGAGATCACTCAGCCCTTGCTCGACGCCGCGTGTGCGTACGCCGCGGCTACCTGCGCCGTTCCCGGTGCGGATCCACCGTGGCGGTCGATCCCCGCACGCACAGCTTGAGCGGAAGGATGATCGAGCGGGGGTGGCGGCCGGGGTCGCGCAGCTCTTCAAGAAGGAGCCGCGCGGCCTCGGCGCCGATGTCGTATTGCGGGATGCGGACGCTGGTCAGCGGAGGGCTGACGCGGTCGATGAACGGAATGTCGTTGAAGCCGACGACGCTCACGTCCTCCGGGCAGCGCAGGTTCCGCTGCGCCAGCGCGTCGTAGCAGCCGAGCGCGAGCAGGTCGTTGCCCGCGAGGACCGCCGTGAACTCGGCGCCTGAGTCGAGCAGGCGGCCCGCCCCTTCGGCGCCCGCGACCTGCGACCACTCCTTGCAGGTCACGATCCGCTCGGGCGCGACTTCGAGCCCGTGGTCCTCCAGCGCCTGACGGAAGGCGCGCAGCCGGGTGACGCCGGTGGAGAGGTCCTGCGGACCGGCGAGGTGGGCGATCCTGCGGTGGCCGAGTTCGACGAGATGGCGCATCGCCAGCGCCACGCCTGACACGTCGTCGGGGGTGACCGAGGGGACGTCCGCACGGCCGGTCCTCCGGTTGACCAGGACCAGCGGTACGTCGGCGGCGTCGAGTTGGTCGATCAGCGGGTGTTCGAGGCGTGCGGTGGCCAATACGAAGCCTTCGACGTTGCGGGCGCGCATCGCCTCGACCGTGGCGGCCTCGCGCGCGGGATCGTTGTCGGTGTTGGCGATCCAGGCGTTGTAGCCGATCGGCAGCAGCACGTCCTCGACCCCGCGCACGATCGGCGGGAAGAGCGGGTTCATCAGGTCGGGCACGATCAGTCCGATGCTCGCCGACCGCGCGGTCTTCAGGCTGCGCGCGACCGGATTGACCCGGTAGCCGAGCGCGGCGGCCACCCGGTCCACGCGCTGCACCGTCTCCCGGCTCACCAGGTGCCGGGTGGCCGGGTTGAGCGCGCGGGAGGCGGTGGCTGCGTGCACGCCGGCGCCTTCGGCCACGTCGCGCAGGGTTGGTCGTCGCACAAGCGCATTGTACGGCGAACTCGGAGCCATTGTGCCGCAATCGATTGCGGTTGGGGCAAGCGCACGAAAAGACTGCGCCGCGCGCTCTTGACGCACCTGCTCCGGCTCGCGACACTGCGACCGATGCAATCGATTGCTGGACCTAGAACGGAGGGAGATGAGCGGGGCTTGGTGCCACGAAGAGGCGTCACGAGCGCCCTTGTCGCGTTTTCACTGATCGGATTCTGCGCCGCGTGCAGCTCCTCCCCCGGAAGCGGGAACGGCTCGACGAAGGGGCCGATCACGATCGGCGTCTCGCTCTCGCTGACCGGGGACTTCTCGGCCGACGGCCAGGCCTTCCAGCAGGGCTACCAACTCTGGGCGAAGCAGGTCAACGCCTCCGGCGGCCTGCTGGGCCGTCAGGTGAAACTCGACATCGTCAACGACGCGAGCAGCCCGGTCCAGGTGGCCACCAACTACCAGAAGCTGATCAGCGTGGACCACGTGGACCTGGTCTTCGGACCCTTCTCCACCTCGCTGACCGAGGCGTCCTCGCAGGTCGTCGCGCGCTACGGATACGCGTTCGTGGAGGGCGCCGGCGGCGGCCCGGCCGTGTTCACCCGCGGCCTGCACGACGTGTTCGACGTGAGCCTGCCGGTCGCGAACAACCTGGTCAGCTTCGCGAAGTGGATCGCCGCGATGCCCGCGTCCACGCGCCCGGCCACCGCCGCGTACGCCACCGAGGACGACCCGTTCACCGCGCCGCAGCTGCAGATCGCGCGCGGAATCCTGGAGAAGGCCGGCGTGCGCACGGTCTACAACCAGACCTACCCCTCGGAGACCACCGACTACGGCCCGATCGCGACCGGCATCATCGGCGCGAAGGCGGACATCGTGCTCGTCGGCACGCTGCTGCCGGACGTCACCGCGTTCATCAAGCAGTTCGTCCAGCAGAACTATGATCCCAAGGCTCTGATTGCCACGGCCGGTCCGGATCAGGGTTCGCAGTTCATCCAGAACGTCGGCGCGAACCACACGCAGGCGATCATGGTCCCGAACGAGTGGTATCCGACGTCCACCGCGCCCGGCAACTCGGCCATGGTCGCCGCGTATCTCAAGGCCTACGGCGGCAACGCGCAGGACATCAGCGCCGACGTGGCCGAGGCGTACTCGGTCGGTGAGGTGACTGCTCAGGCGGTCACCGCGGACGGCGACCTGAACCAGACGCAGCTCGTCGCCGAGCTGCACAAGGGCACGTTCAGCACGGTCCAGGGCGCGGTCGCCTTCGACTCCACCGGACAGAACGTCAAGGCGTTCGCCTACATCTTCCAGTGGCAGAACGGCGCCCTGGTCCCCTTCCAGCCGAACTCGGCGGACACGCTGGAGCCGGTCGCCCCGGCCACCTCGCCGATCATCTATCCCAAGCCGGCCTGGTAGCGGAAAGGAGCGGCCGTGGGCACCGAACTCGCGAAGGCGGTCGTCGACGGCGTGCTGACCGGCGGCGTGTACGCGCTGATGGCGGCCGGGCTGACGCTGATCTTCGGAGTCATGGAGATCATCAACATCGCGCAGGGAGTGATGGTCGTCCTCGCCGCCTACCTCAGCTACACGCTCCAGGTGCACGCCGGCATCGACCCCTTCGTCGGGCTGCTCATCACCATCCCGGTCATGTTCCTGATCGGGGTGGCGATCGAGTGGGTGTTCATCAGGAGGCTGGCGCCGCGCGACCGGACCGCCCTGTCGATCCTGGCCACGTTCGCGGTCGCGATCATCATCGAGGGCATACTCACTCAGGCCTACTCGGGCGACCTGCGCAGTCTGGACGCCTGGTATGTGGAGCGCTCCGTGCACCTCCTGGGCTTCTACCTGCCGTACATCTACCTGTTCGGATTCGCGCTCGCCGTGGTTCTGCTCGCGGCCCTGTACCTGTTCGTCTCCCGCACGCGGACGGGATACAGCATCAGGGCGGCGATGCAGAACCGCGCGGGCGCGCAGCTCGTCGGCATCGACATCGACCGGGTCTCGGCGATCACCTTCGGCATCGGCGCGGCGGCCACCGCGGCGGGCGGCATGGTCTACGGCGCGACCAACACCTTCAATCCCGATTCCGGCTACGACCTGATCTCGCGGCTGCTGGTCATCGTCGTGCTCGGCGGTCTCGGGAGCATCGGCGGCGCGCTCGTCGCGGCGATTCTGGCGCTGGTCATCGAGGACGTGACGGCCGTGCTGTGGTCGCCGGTCTGGGCGAGCACGATGTTCTTCGCGGTCCTCGTGCTCGTGCTCGTCTTCCGGCCCACGGGCCTGTTCGGCCAACGGGCGGTGCGTGCGCAATGACCGTGGTCCTCGCCCGCCGCGCCGTCATCGTCCTGGCGCTGGCCTGCGCGATCGGATTCCCGTTCGTGTTCAGCAATCCGGCGACCACGTCGATAGCCTTCTTCACGGTGCTCTATGTGGCCGCCGCTTCGGCCTGGAACCTGTTCTCCGGCTACAGCGGCTACATGGCGCTGGGCAACGCGGTGTTCTACGGCAGCGGCGCGTACTTCATCGCGAACGTCACGAACCATCTGAACCTGTCCGGCGGCATGGGGATCTTCGCGTGGGTGCCGGTCGCGGGCCTGTTCGCGGGCATCGTGGCGATCCCGGTCGGCTGGCTCGCGCTGCGCACGCGACGGCACACGTTCGTCGTCATCACCATCGCGATCTTCTTCATCTTCCAGCTGCTCGCCTACAACCTGCAGTCGGTCACGAACGGCTCGGCGGGTATGCAGCTGCCGCTGCCGCCCTGGCTCGCCGCGACGTACAACGACTACTTCTACTTCGCCGCGCTCATCGCCGCCGTGATCGCCATCGTGGTCTCGTGGGCCGTTCGCCGCTCCCATTTCGGCCTGCAACTGCTCGCCATCCGCGACGACGAGGATCGGGCGCGCGGGCTCGGCGTGCGCACGGGGCGGGTGAAGCTCACGGCGTTCGTGCTGAACGGCGTGCTCACCGGCGTGTGCGGCGCGATCTACGCGTACTACCTCGGCAGCGTCTACCCGCCGTTCGCGTTCGAGGCGATCTTCGACCTGACGGTCGCGCTGATGGCGTTCCTCGGCGGCCTCGGCACGGTCAGCGGCCCGGTGATCGGCGCGCTGCTACTCGAACCGCTGCAGCAGTACCTCACGCAGCAGGTCACGGCCGCGGGCCTGTCACTGATCTTGTTCGGCGCGCTGTTCCTGATCGTGATCGGGTTCCTGCCGCACGGAATCGTGCCCTCGGTGGAACAGTTGGTTCGGCGTCTGAAGGCGGCGAGATCTCGATGAGCGCACTGCTTGAGGTACGCGGCGCCACGAAGAGCTTCGGCGGGCTGCAGGCTCTCGACGACTGCTCGTTCGTCGTCGAGGAGGGTTCGATCGCGGGCCTGATCGGGCCGAACGGATCCGGGAAGACGACGATGTTCAACGTCATCACCGGCTACGAGCGGGCCGACGCCGGAAGCGTGCTGCTGCAAGGGAATGCGATCACGAACCAGGCTCCGGGTCGGATCTGCTCGCTCGGCATCGGACGGACCTTCCAGCTCACGCGCGTCTTCTCCCGGCTGACGCTGATGGAGAACCTCCAGGTCGGACGCGCCGGGGTGCCGCGCGCACGGCGTCAGGAGCTTTACAGCGAGGCACGCTGCCTGGAGCTGCTGGACTTCGTC
This sequence comes from Actinospica sp., assembly GCF_035552695.1. Lineage (NCBI taxonomy): Bacteria > Bacillati > Actinomycetota > Actinomycetes > Catenulisporales > Actinospicaceae > Actinospica > Actinospica sp. Next base: position 25,663 of record NZ_DASZKT010000280.1, on the reverse strand, counting down.
GGCCTCGCGGCGATGGCACGCGTATCGGCGGGGACGCTCTCGTACGGCCAGCGGAAGCTCGTCGAACTGGCCATGGTGCTCGCGCAGGATCCCCGGGTCGTGCTGCTCGACGAACCGGCCGGCGGGATCAATCCGCTGCTGATCACCCAGATCGGCGAGCGCATCAGGGAGCTGAATCGTCGCGGCGTGACGTTCCTCGTGGTCGAGCACAACATGGAGTTCGTGATGGGCCTGTGCGACGTCGTGTGGGTCATGGAGCGCGGAACGGTCATCGCGCACGGCGAGCCCGAGCAGGTGCGCAGCGATCCGCGCGTGCTCGACGCGTACCTCGGCGGGTCCCTCGACGAGGACGAGGACGAAAACGAGAACGAGGACGAGCAGGAGGAGGCCGCGCGATGACCGACCTGCTCGAACTCCGCGGCGTCTCGGCGGGCTACGGCGGCAGCGACGTGCTCCGCGACCTGTCGATCGCCGTCCCGGCCGGCGGCGTGACCTGCATCGTCGGGCCGAACGGAGCGGGCAAGTCGACGATCCTGCGCGTGGTCAGCGGCCAGCTCAAGCCGCGGCGCGGATCGGTGCTCTTCGACGGGGTGGACATCGCCGGGCGTTCGACGCGGCAGATCCTCGGGCTCGGCATCGTCCAGGTCGCGCAGAACCACACGCTGTTCCCCGAGATGACCGTCCGGGAGAATGTGGAACTCGGCGGGTTTCTCATCCGGAGCCGAGCGGAGGTCGCGCGGCGGCTCGACCGCGTCACGGAGCTCTTCCCCATCGTGCGCGACCGCGGAACGGACAGGGCGGGCTCGCTCTCCGGCGGCCAGCAGCGGCTCGTCGAGTTCGCCAGATGCCTGATGCTCGAACCCAGACTCGTGGTGTTGGACGAGCCCTCGATGGGGCTCGATCCCAAGACCCTGCGACTCGTTCTGCGGCAGGTGCGCACGATGCGGGAGTCGGGGCGGACGGTTCTGCTGGTCGAGCAGAACGTGCGCGCCGGCCTGTCGCTGGCCACGCATGCCGTCGTCGTCGAGAGCGGCCACGTGCAGCTCGAAGGCACCGGCGCCGACCTGCGCAACAGCTCGGAGGTCGCGCGTCTTTATCTCGGGGTACATTGATTTGGAGGCAGCATGGACGACCTGGTCGCCTCAGCCATCTCGAACTGGGCGCCGCGCTTCACCACGAACGGCGTGGCGGTATCAGACTTCGAACGCATCACGAGCGGCCTCGAACACTGGTCCGACTGGTGCGAGGCGTGGAGCGCGGTGGCGGCCGAGCACCGCCTGCTCGCCGAGGAGGCGGAGGCCGATTCGCGGCTGCGCTCGGCCGGGCAGCATTTCGCGCAGGCCGCGGTCTACTACCACTTCGCCAAGTTCCTGTTCGTGCAGCACCCGGCGCAGATGCGTGCCGCGCACACCGAGGCCGTCCGCTGCCTCGACGGCGCGCTGCCGTACCTCGACCCGCCGGGCCGGCGCGTGGAGATCCCGTACGACGGCTCCCGACTCGTCGGCGTGCTGCGGCTGCCGACCGGCCAGGGACCGCACCCGCTGGTCGTGATGATTCCGGGCCTGGACTCGACGAAGGAGGAGTTCCGGACGACCGAGGCGCTGTTCCTCGAGCGCGGCGTCGGCACGTTCAGCGTGGACGGGCCGGGTCAGGGCGAGGCCGAGTACGATCTGCCGATCCGGGCCGACTGGGAGAAGCCCGGCGCCGCGATCATCGATGCCGTCACCCGCATCAAGGGGGTGGATCCGCAGCGTATCGCGGTCTGGGGCATCAGCCTCGGTGGATACTACGCGCCGCGCGTCGCCGCCGGTGACGAGCGCGTGAAGGCATGCGTCGCGCTCGCCGGCCCGTACAACCTCGGCGCCTGCTGGGACGAACTTCCCGCGCTGACCCGCGAGGCCTTCCGGGTTCGCTCGCATCTGCCGAACGCCGAGCAGGCCCGTGCGTACGCCCGTTCGCTCGGGCTCGACGGCCACGCGCCGTCGATCCGTTGCCCGCTTCTCGTCGTCGCGGGCAAACGCGACCGGCTCTTCCCCTGGCAGGACGCCGAGCGTCTCTCCGCCGAGGCCGAGGGCCCGACGACCTTCCTGCTGCTGGAGAACGGCAACCACGGCTGCATGAACGTGGCCGCGCTGCACCGCTATAAGACGGCGGATTGGGTCGCCGAGCAGCTGGGCGCCGGATGACGGCTCGTCACCACTGCACGGCGATGTACTTCGACTCCAGATATTCGAGCATTCCTTCGTGCCCGCCCTCGCGGCCGATCCCGCTCTGCTTGACGCCGCCGAACGGGGCCGCCGGGTCGCTGACCAGCCCCCTGTTCAGGCCGACCATGCCCGCCTCGAGGGCCTCGGCGACGCGCAGGCCGCGGGCGAGGTCGCCGGTGTAGAGGTAGGAGACGAGCCCGAACTCGGTGTCGTTGGCCGCGGCGATCGCCTCCTCGTCGTCGTCGAACACGACGATGGGGGCGACCGGGCCGAAGACCTCCTCGCCGAGGATCGGGTTGCTCTTGCGCACGTCGGTCAGCACGGTGGGCTCGTAGTACCAGCCGCGGCGATCCGGGCGGGCTGCGCCGATCAGCGCGCGGGCGCCGTCGTCGAGGGCGCCGGTGACCAGTTCCTCGACCTTCTCGACGGCGGCCGGGTTGACCAGCGGGCCGAGCTCGGTCGACGGGTCGGTGCCCGGGCCCACCACGAGGCGGCCCATCGCCTCGGCCAGCCCGCGGGAGAACTCGCCGGCGACACGTCGGTGCACGTAGAAGCGGTTCGCCGCGGTGCAGGCCTCGCCGCCGTTGCGCATCTTGGCGATCATCGCGCCCTGGATGGCGGAGTCGATATCGGCGTCGTCGAAGACCAGGAAGGGGGCGTTGCCGCCGAGCTCCATCGAGGTGTTCACGATGGTGTCGGCGGCCTCGTGCAGCAGCGAGCGGCCGACCTCGGTGCTGCCGGTGAACGACAGCTTCCGCACCCGCGGGTCGTGCAGCATCGCGGAGACCACAGGGCCGGACTTGCGCGACGGGAGCACGTTGACCACGCCCGCGGGCAGGCCCGCCTCCTCCAGCAGCGCACCGATGGCGAGCGCGGTCAGCGGCGTGTCGCTCGCGGGCTTGAGCACCATCGAGCAGCCGGCGGCCAACGCGGGGCCGATCTTCCTGGTGGCCATCGCGGCCGGGAAGTTCCACGGCGTGACCAGCACGCATACGCCGACCGGCTGACGCAGCACGAGGATGCGGTTGCTGCCGGACGGGGCCGTGCCGAGCTCGCCGAAGCCACGCACGGCCTCCTCGGCGTACCAGCGGAAGAACTCGGCCGCGTACGCCACCTCGCCGCGGGCGTCGCGCAGGGCCTTGCCGTTCTCCAGCACCATCAGGTACGCGAGTTCCTCGGCGTGCTCGGTCATCAGCTCGAACGCACGGCGCAGCACCTCGGCCCGCTGCCGTGGCGGGGTCGCGGCCCACCCCGGGCCCGCGGCCGCCGCGGCCTCGACCGCGCTCAGTCCGTCCGCCACGCTGCCATCGGCCACCTGGGCGATGACCTCGGCGGTCGCGGGGTCGTAGACGTCGAAGGCCGAGCCGTCGGCCGCGTCCCGCCGATCGCCGCCGATCAGCAGTTGCGTGGGAGCGAGCTTGAGGGCACCGGACTGGTCCATGCGATCACCTCGGCGTTGAGGAGCGGGCGCGGTTCACAACTCTGGTCATTTTAGTACGGGTTAGCCGCGAGGAGCCTGTCGTCGGTGCGTCCGCACGGGCTTCAGGCCGCCAGACCGTCGTCGACCTCTGCGTCTTCCGGCATGAGGACGAGGCCCGCGCTCGCGGCCTGCTGGTCGAGGAGCACGGCGAAGTCCTCCGCGCCGCGTCCATTGCTGATCGTGCCCTGGACGAGCTGCTGTACCAGCGCGGCGACCGGCATCGGCACGTCCAGGTCGTGCGCGGCGTCGAGTCCGAGGTCGAAGTCCTTGCGGAGCAGGACGGGGGTGAAGGTGGGCGTGTAGTCCAGCTTCACCAAGGCAGGGGTCTTGTACCGGGTGAAGGTCGAGCCCAGCACGCTGTGGTTGAGGAAGTCGAGCAGCGCGGCGCGGGAGATCCCGCCCTTCTCGGCGAGCACGAGGATCTCCGCCAGGGACTGCGTGACGACGCCGAGGAACAGGTTGTGACAGATCTTGACGAGCCGCGCGGAGTCGTCGTCGCCGACGTACGTCACCGAATCGGCGATGAGCTGGAGCAGCGGCTCGACCCGCCGGAACGCGTCCTCAGGCCCTGAGACGACGAAGCCGAGCCGCCCGGCCGCGACCACCTTGGCGTTGCCGCTGACCGGAGCCGCGAGGAAGGCCACACCGCGCGACGCCGCAGCCTCGCGGACCGCGGCCGACGCCTCGGCGGACACTGTCGAGGCGTCCACGATCACCGCGGGAGCCGCGTCGTCGCGGGACAGCAGTCCGTCCGGCCCCGTGATCACCCGTTCGAGGTCCGCCGACCCGGCCACGGTGGTGAATACGACCTCGCACTCGGCCAGATCGGCGATCCGCTCGGCGACCGCCACACTCCCGTCCGCGCCCAGCGCCTCGGCCTTGGCCCGCGTCCGGTTCCACACGACCAGATCCTCTACGCCCCCCTGCCCGAGCCGCCGGATCATCGCCGCGCCCATCCGCCCCGTGCCAATCCACCCGACCGCCATCCAAGCTCTCCGTCCGCGCCCACAGTCTCGGTTATGCAATCGATTGCTACCGACGCTAGTGAGGGAGACGTACGGTGTCAATCAGGCGCAGGAAGCGCGCCGCGAGCCCTCTGCAATCGAGTGCGGAATCGACCCTCCGGTCGATCGAGTGACCGGCCATAGCAACATCGCGTGCTGTGTGGTTTCCCGACACAGCACGCGATGCTTGTGAACACCGATGAACGGTTGTTCGTCAGGCAGCCTCGGCCGCCGGTTCCACGGCCTGCTCCACAGCGGGTTCCGCGGCGGACACGCGGGCCTTGCGCAGGTACACCGCCCAGGTGACGGCGAAGCAGAGCACGTAGTACGCGATGAAGGCGATGTAGGCCGCGTTGCCGTTCTTGGTCGTCAGGAAGGACTCGCGGAACGCGATGTTGACCAGCACACCGCCGAGCGCGCCGATGGCTCCGGCGATGCCGATCACCGCGCCGGTGATGCGCTCGGCGTCCGGACGGTCCTGGAAGGCGACCGGGATGAGCTTGTAGACCGAGCCGTTGCCGATGCCGCTGAACGCGAACAGCAGCACGAAACCGGCGACGAACAGGCCGAGGGACTTGGCCGAGGAGGCGGCGAGCACCACGGCGGTCCCACCCGCCATCAGCACGAACGTCGCGAAGCTCACCACGCCGCCGCCGAAGCGGTCCGCGAGCTTGCCGCCGATCGGGCGTACCAGCGAGCCGATCAGCGGGCCGATGAAGGTGATGTACGCGGCCTTGAGCGGGGTCGAGTACTGATGGGCGAACTGCACCTGCAGCACCTGGCCGAACGCGAATCCGAAGCCGATGAACGAGCCGAAGGTGCCGATGTAGAGCAGTGAGATGACCCAGGTCTGCGGCAGCTTCGTGGCCGCGGCCATCGCGCCCTTGTCGCGCTGCACCGTGAGGTTGTCCATGAACAGGGCGGCGGCCGTGGCGGCGAGTACGATCAGCGGGATGTAGACGCCGGTGAGCACCGCCGGGTGGTCCTTGCCCGCCGTGGCGAGCACCAGCAGGCCGACGAGCTGGACGACGGCCACGCCGATGTTCCCGCCGCCGGCGTTCAGGCCGAGCGCCCAGCCCTTGAGCCGGCGCGGGTAGTAGGCGTTGATGTTGGTCATCGACGAGGCGAAGTTGCCACCGCCGACTCCCGCGACCGCGGCGAGCACCACGAGCGTCGTGTACGAGACGCCCGGGTGGATCAGGAGCGACGCCGAAATCGTCGGGACGAGCAGCAGCAGGGCGCTGATGATCGTCCAGTTGCGACCGCCGAAGCGCACGACCGCGTAGCTGTACGGCAGCCGCAGCACCGAGCCGACAAAGGTCGGAATCGCGGTCAGCATGAACTTGCCCGCCGCGTCCACGTGGTAGGTCGGGCCGAGGAAGAGCACCAGGACCGACCACAGGCTCCACACCGAGAAGCCGATGTGCTCACAGGCGATGGACGTGATCATGTTGCGCAGGGCGACACGTCTGCCTTGTCCACGCCAGAACGTTCCGTCCTCGGGGTTCCATTCGGTAATCCAACGCGACATCGGGGATTCTCCGGTTCGTCAGTGGGCGGTGACCTTCCCTTGAAGCTCGCCGAATGCGGTTTCCCGGCCGTCTCTGCCTGGTTGCGGCGCCGCAACGTGCCACTCTCTCCGCGCATGTCCCCCGGTGTGAGCGCCTTTTCTAGGGGGATTTTGATGGCCCGGTCGCACCGGGGAAACCTGGCGGAAACGCCCGCTGACCATTCTCGGCGCATGCACACGTCGGCAGCCGCCGTCTTCCCGGATCCCTACGGCTCCGTGCCGCTCGCCGGGTGCGTCGTCGCGATCACCGCCGACCGCCGCCGCGAAGAGCTCACGACGCTGCTGGAACGCCGGGGTGCGCGCGTCGTGTCGGCACCTACGCTGCGCATCCAGCAGTTCGAGGACGAGACGCCGCTGTTCGCGGCGACCCAGGCCTGCCTGAGCGGGCCGCTCGACTACGTGGTGGCGACGACGGGGATCGGCTGGCGCGGCTGGATGAGCGCGGCCCAGGGCTGGGGGCTCGAGGACGCGCTGCGCACCTCCTGCATGCTCGCCTCGGTGCTGACCCGCGGCCCGAAGGCCACCGGCGCCGTGCGGGCCACCGGCCTGAGCGAGAGCTATGCCTCGCCGAGCGAGGAGAGCCGGGAGATCCTCAACTGGCTCACCGCGCGTCAGCTGCGCGGAACCAGGATCGCGGTCCAGCGTCACGCCAGTTATGACGCCGTCTTCATCGAGGCCTTACGCGAGCACGGCGCCGAGGTGATCGACGTGCCGGTCTACCGCTGGGGCCCGTCGCCCGACCCGGCCGCCGTGGACCGCCTGGTGCACGCGATCGCCCGCCGCGAGGTGCACGCCGTCGCCTTCACCTCCGCCCCCGGCGCGAGCGCCCTTTTCGAGGCCGCCGACGCGCTCGGTGAGGGGGCCAGGGTGCGCGCCGCGTTCACGCAGCCGGTGCTGGCCGCGTGTGTCGGCGAACTGTGCGCCCGGCCGTTCCTGGCCGAACGGCTGCCCGCGCTCTGGCCGCAGCGCGGAAGGCTCGGATCGCTGGTACGGATCCTGACCGACGAGCTACCCGGCCGGCTGCGGCAGACCATTCCCACCGCGCTCGGCGACCTCGTGCTGCAGGGCAACGCCGTGGGCATCGGCGGGAACGTCGTCATCCTGCCCGCGCAGCCCGCGGCCGTGCTGCACGAGCTGGCCCGCAGTCCCGGCCGGGTCGTGGCCCGCACCGATCTGCTCCGCCGCGTCTGGGGACGCCGCGGCGCCGACCACATCGTCGAGGTCACCGTCGCCCGGCTGCGCGCGGCACTCGGCGAACACGGCGGCCTCGTGGTGACCGTGCCCAAGCGCGGATACCGCATCGCCGCTGAATCCGGCCATTGATTGCGGGCTCAGAGGGCCGAGTACGTCGTCGAGTACGTCGCGTCGCCGAAGTCTGCCGGGTGCCCGCCGCCGCTCAGGTCCCACGCCCACAGGCCCAGGAACGTGCCCGTGAATCCGAGCGCCCGGATCACGCCGTCCTCAATGACCTCGGCGTGCTCGTCGGAGAGCACGGTCGCGTCGTACGCCGCGCCGACCTGTGCCCAGCCGTCCCCGGCGTCGTAGCGGAAGGTCAGCTCGGCGTCGGCCAGGTCCAGACCGAGGCTCAACCGGGTCGTGTCGCCGAGGGCGCGCTGTTCGAGTTCGTCGACGGACACGCGGCCACGGTTGCTGCTCGCGACTCGGACCACCGGTTGCCCGTCATCGTCCACTGTCACGTGCAGGAAGTACCAGTTCTCACTGTTGTAGTACGCGGTGACGCCTGCGAGGTGGTGTGTCGTCAGCGGCCGGTAATCCATGGTCGCCTCGAAGCTGCAGTGCGCCGCGGCGGCCCGACGTGCGACGAGGCTCGCGCCGACGAGACTGCGCGGCGAGCGCCCACCGCGCAACCGCAGGTGCGACGGCCGCTCGCTCAACGACAGCCAATCGGCGGCCGCGGGACGGCGCAACGTCGACCACTGAGATCCCAAGACGAGTTCGTCGAAACCATCTCGTCCGGATTCAATGTATTGAGTCACTTTGTCGGTACTCGGAGCCGGAACGCTGAGCGACGGCAGCCCTCCGGGCACCGTGGGCCAGCCGTCATCCGTCCAGGCAACCTGCGCCAGCGCCGTCTCCCGGCCGAGGATGCACGGCCCGTGCCGACCGTGCGGCCGGGCGGTCAGGTAGGCGAGATACCACTCCCCCGCGCTCGTGCGCACGAGGCTGCCGTGGCCCGCCTTCTGCAGCGGGAGGTCCGGGTGATCGCGCGCGGTGAGCAGCGGACCGTGCGGATCGCGCTCGTAGGGACCGTGCAGCGTACGCGATCGGGCGACGGTCACCTGGTGGCCGTAGCCGGTCCCGCCGTCCGCCGTCAGCAGGTAGTACCAATCGCCGATCCGATAGAGGTTCGGCCCCTCGATCCATCCGGCCCGCTCAGGCAGCATGATCTGCTCGGGCGCGCCGGCCAGCAGGCGCCGCTTCCGGTCGAAGCGGGTCGCCTCAAGCCCCAGCGAACCGCCGTGTCCGGGACGCCAATCGTGCGCGAGGTTGATCAGCCAGCTCTCGTCGCCGTCGTGCAGCAGCGACGCGTCGAATCCGCGCGCATGCAGCAGTACGGGATCCGACCACGGGCCCTCGATCGTCGGCGCGGTCACCACGTAGTTCGGGCAGTCGGTGAATCCTCCGGCATACGTCGAAATGTTCGAATACACGAGATAGAACGTCTCGTCGGCATACGAGAGGTCGGGTGCCCAGACTCCCGCGGAGTCTGGGCACCCGGTCAGATCCAGCAGCCGTTGCTCGTCGAGCGCGCCACCGATCGCGGTCCACGTCACCAGGTCACCGGAGCGGTGCAGCCGCACGCCCGGATACCACTCGAACGTCGAGGTGGCCAGGTAGTACTCGTCTCGTACCCGGAGGATGGACGGATCTGGATGGGACCCGGGCAACACCGGGTTGCTGATGAATCGGCGATGCTGTTCCACCGGCCAGGACGGTACTGTCGAACGCCTTCGCGAACAAGGCCGCGGCGCTCACTTCCCTATGGACGAATGGTGGACGTTCGCGTCCTCGACCGCGGTGGGCACGCCCACGACCTCGTGAGCACCGAAGAAACCGCCGAGCAGCACCACGACGCCGCCGGCGAGCAGCAGCCACGCGCCGGCGCGCATGCCGTGCACGGCGGTGGTGAAGTCGTGCCCGTAGACCCGGTACGCCTCGACCGCGAACATGACGAACACGACCAGCGCCGCGGCGCCGGCCAGCCGGGTGAGCCAGCCGGTGCGGTCGACCAGGCCGATGAGCGCCACCAGGCCGATCAGGATGGCGAGTCCGCCGACGGTCCGGACCAGGTCGGATTCACCGCCGAAGTCCGGCTGCAGCAGGGCTTTGGCGTTGAGCTTGTCGCCGGTGTGCGACGGCGTCCAGTCCAGGAACGCGCCGACCACCAGCAACGCGACGCCGATCAGCGTGGCCAGCAGTCGGCCCACCTGGCGCCTGGCGCCACCGGTCGCCACGTCCACTTCATGCGAATCGTGCACCATGACCGCACCTCCAGATGCGTGAGACAGATGCCTGTTATAGCCGCCCGCGATAGCCTGCTTATGACAGATGCCTGCGACGGCCCGAGCTGCTCGGTTCTCGAACCAGTGCCGTGAATCAGCGCCGTGAATCAGCGCTCTTTAAGCTCCTCGCGCGTCCTGATGAGCAGGTCACGCGCCCAGTCGTAGAGCGACGCGAACGGTCCGAGAACCGATTGGCCTACCGGGGACCCGGAGAGCGTCGGGTGCGGATGGCTCGGCGCGAGCTCGATGGCGCGCAGCATCCATCGCCCTAGCTCCTCCTGCTCGTGTGCGCTCAGTTCGCCGAGTACGACCGGGAACTCCTCGGTCTCCTCTCGGACGAAGTGCAGCAGCATCTGCTCCTCGAGCTGCCGCAGCCGCGGCGCGAACTCGGAGCCGTCGACGTCCATCCGCTCGAGTTCGGCCAGCTGATGCGTCGCCGCCTTCTCCTCCTCGTTGCGAGCCCGCGAAAGCGCCGCGGGCAGCAGCTTCGAGGTGACCGGCCGCAGCACCGACTCCTCGGCTGCCTCGTGCCGCGCCAGCATCTCGCGCAGCATGTCGAAGGCGGCCCGGCGGTACTCGCCGCGCAGGTCGGGCACGACGGCGAACTGGTCGCGCAACTGCGCGTGCTGCTCATAGAGGATGGAGACGACGTTTGCCTGCGGCAACTGCGCCGCGGCCATCCGCTCCTCCCGCGCGGTGTGCATGAAGGATCACTTCCTCACTAGGTCGTGACTCCGAGTGACCCCTGCACCGTGCGCTAAACCAGAGCCGTGCGCTGAACCGGACCGGCGCCCGCGTTCGGCGGCGGCTCGGGCTCCGGCGTGACCGGGCGGTCCGGGTCCGGGCCGATCGGGCGGTCCGGATCGGGCAACGGATACGGCGTCGGACCGGGCTCGACGGGACGCTCCGGATCCGGCACGGGCGTCGGCGGGAAGACGTCCGGCTCGACCGGACGGTCCGGGTCCGGCAGCGGCGGCGGTACCGACGGCGTGCTCCCGTGAACGGTGCCTGCGCGGCCGCGGTGATCTGTCGTGTCGATCACGGCTGTCTCGGTCATGGCTGTCTCGATCATGGCGCCCGGCTACCCCGGACCGATCGGCATATGCGCCCAAGGCGTCAGCGCGCTGGCCTCGTTGATGCTGCCCAGCGGCACGGCCGGCGACCGGTACGGCCACAAGCGCATCGTCACGACGGGCCTGACCGTGTTCGGAGTCAGCTCGCCGGCCTGCGGTCTCGCCCCGAACGCGGCGTCGCTCGTGGCGGCACGGGCCGTGCAGGGCGTGGGCGCCGCGCCGCTGCTGCCGCTGCCGGGCACACTCACGATCATCAGCCGCGCGTACCCGGAGCGGACCGCGCAGGCCACCGCACGCTTCCTACCCGGACTGCACGCGTCCGCGCTTGGGGCCGCGGCGCTTTACGTCATGTGCGCCGCGCTGGTTCTTCTCGAACCACGTCGCGAGCGCGCTTGTCCTCCCGACGCCCGAGATAACGAGGGTGCCGAAGCATTCCGTCACGCGTCCACTCGGTGAACCCGATCTGTGCGACGAACGAGGGGCGCACCCAGTGCACCGCGGGCTCACGCACGACGCCGTCGAACGGCGACTCGCGCTGTTCGAGTTCGTCGAGTTCGGCGCGCAGCCTGCGCAGCGTCCTGGTGTCCCAGCCTGTGCCGACCTTGCCCGCGTAACGCAGCCGATCGCCGTCGTAGTAACCGAGGAGCAGCGCGCCGAAGCCGACACGACTGCCCGAGGGCTCGGTGAACCCGCCGACGACGAACTCCTGGCCGCGCGCGCACTTGAGCTTGAGCCAGGTCGGCGACCGGCGGTGCACGTACGACGCGTCCGCCCGCTTCGCGATCAGGCCCTCCCAGCCCTTCGAACAGGCCTCCTCCAGCAGCGGACGAGCGTCTCCCGTGGCCGGCCGATGCGTCGTATACCGCAGCGGACCGCCGAACCGCAGCACGTCGTGCAGCAGCGACTTGCGGGTGAGCAGCGGAAGGCGCGTCGTGTCGTAACCGTCGAGGCGGAGCAGGTCGAACACGAAGTAGGTCACCGCAACGCTGCTCGCGCGTGCCTCGGCCGGCTTGGTGATGCCGATTCGCTGCTGCAGCCGCGAGAAATCGGTGACGTCGTCGTGTAGCGCGACGATCTCGCCGTCTATGGTGAAGTCCGTGCACTCCTGCTCCGCGAGCGCATCGACGAGCTCCGGAAACGCGTCATCGAATGCCTTCGCCCCGCGCGAGAGCAGGCTTACCCGCTCGCCATCCCGCGTCGCCAGCGCCCGCACGCCGTCCAGCTTGCGCTCCACGACCCAGTTCTCGTCGAACTCCCGCCGATCCGACAGCGTGGCCAGCATCGCGGTCCCGGGATCGTCCGAGGCCTTGCGCAGGCGCCGCGCCTCGTCCTCCGACAGATTGCGGTACGTGCCCACGTCTCCGACCATAACCGCTCCGGCGTATCGTCGCCCGCCATGAACGTCGGTGCCGGCACGCATCATCCATTGCCCAGCGGCTCGGTGAACGTCAGCGTGCCGATTCCGTCCACCACCTCGGTTTTCACCTGCTCGGCGACGGCGTGCAGCATCTCCCAGCCGAACTCGTCCTGCGTCGGCCACATCGCCGGAGCCAGACCACGCACCGTGACCCGCAGGCGGTCCGGGTACCGGTCGTAGCTCAGATGCAGCGTCGCGCCAGTCACCGCGGCAAGCTCCACACTCCGACCGGGCGCGGCGACCAGAAACGACGTACACGCCTCATCCACCGCAAGCCGAAGATCGGCCACCTGCGGCAACGACAATCCAAGCAACGCCGCCACCTGCATCGCCGACGTCCGAGCAAGCGCCAGGTACTCCCTGTCCGCGACGACGGTCAACTCGGCCATCCGCACAGAGCCGCGGTCATGGCCATGACCATGACCATGGCCAGCGGGCACCGACCCCGCCGCCGGGCGCCTCACCCAGGACCTCACCGGGTGTGTCATGGCCGTCTCCCGTCACTTCGCACTTCATTCGGCTTGCACTCCGGCTAACCGCAGGCGCACCCCTTGAAACCAGGGAGGGGTGAAGGCCGATGACGCTGTCAATGTAGGTTGACAGTGCGGACGCCGTCAACCTACATTGACACCATGAGCGATGGAGTACAGCTCGCCCAGGAGGCGAGCAGCCGCGATCCGGCGGTCGGGCTGCGGGCGGTGCGCGCACTGCGCGAGCTCGCCGAACGACTCGAGAAGCTGCAGGTCGAAAACGCGCGCAAGCTCGGCTGGTCGTGGCAGGAGATCGCCGTCTGCCTCGGCGTGAGTCGGCAGGCGGTCCACAAGAAGCACGGCGGCGGCCGACGAATCCTCACCAAGGAGCGATGACGATGTTCGAACGGTTCACCGGGGACGCGCGCCAGGCCGTCGCGCTCGCCCAGGACGAGGCCCGGCAGCTGTGCCACAACTACATCGGCACCGAACACCTCCTGCTCGGCCTGCTGGCCGAGAACCGCGGCCCAGCAGCGCAACTGCTGAACGAGCGCGGCCTACGCGCCGAAGACCTGCGCCGCAGGATCCTGGTGATCGTCGGCGGCGAAGGCCTGGATCACGAGGCACTCGCCACCCTCGGAATCGATCTGGACGAGGTAAGGCGAGCGACCGAGGCGGCGTTCGGACCGGGCGCGCTCGATTCGACCGGACGCAAGCCTCCCACCGGCCACATTCCGTTCACGCCACGGGCCAAGAAGGTGCTCGAGCTATCCGTGCGCGAGGCGCAGCGCCTCCAGCACGGATCCATCGGCACCGGCCACATGCTGCTCGGACTGATTCTCGAAGGAAAGGGCGTCGCGGCCAAGGTGTTGGCCGACATCGGATGCGACCTCGACGCCCTCCGCGAGGACATCACCCGAATGATCGAGCCGACGAACCCGTGACGGACGAACTACCTCGCGGCCTTCGCGGAGAAAGATGTTCGCGGGCGAGTCCTTAGCTCACTCGCCCGCCTGGCCGTAGGCTGCCGTCCACGCGGTGCGGAGGCGCTCCATGTCGCGCTCGTTGCGGCGGGAGCGTTCGAGGCCGGCGCGGCATACGGCGTCGAGCTCGACGTCGACGGAGGCCAGTAGGGCGTTCGCGTGTCCCAGGCGCTGTGAGGCCTCCGCCTTGGTGACCGCGAACCTCGCGTGGGCGTGGGCAAGCTCGTCTGGGCGGCCGACGATTTGGGCCGTGCGCAGCTTCTCCCGTGCTATGCGCTCGGCCACTCGCAGCGTCATCGCCAGGCGCAGCCCTTCGTGGCGCACCGCGTCGAGCTCGGCGATCCAGGCGCGCGAGATCGCGTCCTCCGCCTCGTCTACCACCTGTCGCTCGGCCACCTCGGTCAGCGTGCGCTCGTACTCGCGGACGGCCATCGGGTCGCGTTCGATATCCGACATCGCTCCGTGTCCTCTCGGCTGTGTCGTGCGCTCGGTGTCGCGCGCTAGGTGTTCCGGGCGGCGTCTGTTGCCCGCCTGGCGCGAAATGAAACGGGTCTCGGCGGGAGGGATTGGCTTCGGGGACGAGCGGGCAACCGGGGGCGACCGGCCTTGCGGGAAGACCAGCAGGAAGGAGTCCGCGTATGCCTGCCACCCCAGTCAAGCTCTCCCACCTGGACAAGGTGATGTTTCCGGAGGGCGGGATCACCAAGGGCGACCTGATCGAGCACTATCGGGCGGTGGCCGACCGGATGCTGCCGCAGGTGCACGATCGGCCGCTCGCGGTGGCGCGCTACCCCGACGGCATCGACGCGTCCTCGTTCTTCCAGCAGGCCGCCCCGGCGCACATACCTTCGTGGGTCAAGACCGTGACCGTCTCGAAGGAGGACGGCAGGATCTCGCACATCCTCTGCCAGGACGAGCGGACGCTGGTCTACCTCGCCAACCAGGCCGCGATCACGCTGCACAGCTGGCTGGCACGCGCCGACCGGCTGGACCGGCCGGATGAGGTGATGTTCGACCTCGACCCGTCCGGCACCGACTTCGACGAGGTCCGGCGCGGAGCCCTGGACCTGCACGAACTGCTCGAGGACCTCGGCCTGCCGAGCCGCGTGAAGACGACCGGCGGACGCGGCGTGCACGTGAGCGTGCCGGTGGTGCGCCGTTACGAGGCCGACGAGTTGCGCGACTTCGCACGCAGTGTGACCGCCGTGCTCACCAGACGCGCGCCCGACCGCTACACGAGCGAGATCCGCAAGAACAAGCGCGCGGGCCGACTGTTCCTCGACGTGACACGCAATGCATACGCCCAGCTCGCCGTAGTGCCGTACACAGTCCGGGCCGTGCCGGACGCGCGCGTCGCCACGCCGCTGCATTGGGGCGAACTCGAGGACGAGGCATTGCTGCCCAGCCGGTTCACGCTGCGCACGATGCCCGAGCGGCTAGCGGACGCGGACCCCTGGCACGAGCCTCTCACTCCGGTTTCGCTCAGCAAGGCTCGGGAGCGTATCGGGGACCTTGCCACTTGAGCACTTCGCCACTGGCGTGGCGCAGTGGACCGATAGCCGCGGGAGGCAGCCATGACCACGAACGCGAACGCGTCCGCCGAGCGGAGGACGGTCCGGCGGGTCGTCGCCGGCGTGGACGGATCGGACAGCGCGCTGCACGCCGCTATGTGGGCGGCGCGCGAGGCGCGGACGCTCGGCGTGCCGCTGCTCCTGATGTACGCGCTGCACCTGCCGGACTCGGCCGTGCCGCCGATCGAGCCCGCGGACTACGCCGAGCGCCAGCAGCGTGCGGGCAACAAGCTCGTGGCGGACGTTGCCGCGAAGGTCAGCGGGCAGTATCCGGGGCTCGCGGTCGAGGCCGAGACGTCACTGGAGACCCCCGTTCACCGGCTCATGGATCTGAGCGCGCCGGACGTGCTGATCGTCACCGGCACGCGCGGCCACGGCGGGTTCGTCGGCATGCTGCTCGGCTCGGTCAGCCGCACGCTGGCGATGCACGCGAAGGGTCCGCTGGTCGTCGTCCGCGGCCCGGAGCCGGAGCAGGCGACCGGGCCGGTGGTGCTCGGCGTCGGCCTGAACGCGAACGAATCAGCTGTCGAATACGCCTTCGCGGCCGCCCGCCGGTACTGCGCGCCGCTTCGCATAGTGCGCGCCTGGGTGCCGTCGATGCCGCCGGCCGGCCTCGGTCTGCCCGCAGCCGCGACGCTCGGTATGGCGGGCGGTCCCGGCGCCCTCTCCGAGCCGGTGACCATCGAGGACAGCGACGAGTACGAGGCCGACGACGCGGCCCGGATCGTCGAACCCGTCCGCGCGCGCTACCCGGACGTGCGGACCGAGATCGTCGCGCGCGTGGGCAACGCGGTGCCGATCCTGAACGAGGAGTGCTCCGCCACCCGGCTCATCGTCGTCGGCGCGCACCGCAAGCGCGGGCCGTTCGCGGTCGGCGCGGGCTACGTGGTGGACGGGCTGCTCGCCCACTCGCCGGTCCCGATCGCGGTCGTCCCGGTCTGTCCGAGCGACGGCTGACGGCGGCCAACGACAGCTCGGCGGCCGGCGGAGCTCATTGCCGCTCTGGTGCGGGTCGGTCATTCCGTTCGCTGCCCATCGCGCTCGCCGCGCTTGTCGTTCTCGCCGAAGTGCGTCTCGACGCGGACCTCGGGTCGGCGCTGCTCCACCTTGGCGTAGGAGCGCATCGCGGCTCGGTCCTCGTCGGTGAGCGGCGGCGGGAACAGACTGCGGGGCCACAGCTTTCTGGCACGCACGACGTCAGCCTCCACCGCGTACAACGTCAGCTGTGCCTGCAGGTGGAACCAGGCGAGCAGGCCGAGCACGAGGCCGAAGGTGCCGTAGAGCTCGGAGGCGTGGCGCAGCGAGTGGGCGACGACGTAGCCGCCGAGGAACTGGAGCAGCTGCCAGATGACCGCGGAGAGGATCGCGCCCATGCGCAGCTGACGCCACGTGACCGCGGCCGCGGTCGCGACGCGCAGGCCGAGCCAGAACAGGCCGATGTTCAGTAGCAGCGACAGCGCGATGCTCAGGACCCTCCCCCACACCCCGAGGAAGGTGTGGCCGCTCCAGGCGCCGACGCCGGACAGCACGGTCGTGACGATCACGCCGAGCCCGATCGTGGCGATCAGCGCGAAGCTGCGCAGCCAGGAGGACGGAAAGCCCGGGCGCGCGTGCCGCGGCACCTCCCAGACCTGGTTCATCGCGTTCTGCATGGCGTTCGCCACGCCGCGGGCGCCGAGGAACGTCAACACCAGGCCGATGACGAGGCCCGTGCCGCTGCGCCCGAGCGAGTGCACGTTCGCGCGCAACTGCTGCCCGATGACGGGGAACTCGCTGAGCGCCGAGTTGAGCACGTCCTGCTGCAGCCGCGGACTGCCGGCAAGCACCATGCCGAGGACGGTGACCAGCACGAGCAGCAGCGGGAAGGTGGACAGGAACGCGTAGTACGCGACGAGCGCGGCCAGGTTGCCCGCCTGGTCGTCGCTGAACTTTCGCCACACCGCGATCGGGAAGGCGATCGCGTGGTGCCGTTGCTGAAACGCGTCGAGCTTGGCGATGAGGCGTCCCACGCTGACCGCTCCCTTCTCGGCCGGTGAATCCGTGCCTTCTGGTATCCCGATGAGCGCGGTCGATGCGTCGGCCACTCGGTTGGCTCAATCCGGCGGGCCCGGCGGTGTAGCACGCGGTGGAATGGGCACTCGGCGCATCTGCTCGTACCAGACAGCAAGCTCACGGAGCACGCCATGAACGACCAGACAAAGAGCCTGGACGACACCATCCGGCCGCCGCACGACAGCGGCGGCGGCTACGACCCGTTCCGCGCGACGCACCCGACGGTACTCGTGCACGACGTCGGACTCGAGACCTTCGAACGCGCCTGGCGAGATCACGAGGCGCGCTGCCCGCAGTGCCGGCGCGGCACGGCGGACGAACGCGGCACCGCCCCGCTCGACCAGCAGCGCTGGGTGCGGTTCACCTGCGGAGACGTGATCGCGGTGGAGCACACGGCGGGTTGACCGGGCCGCGATCTCCGGCGCGTGAATCGGCCGCCGGAGTGAAACAGCCGAGTCAAACGGCTGAGCTCGGCTGGGCGCCGCTCGGCAGCGGCTCGACGAGCGTCAGCGTGCCGATGCCGTCCTCGACGCTCACGCTGACGTCGCCGACGAGGCTGCCGAGCAGCGCCCAGCCGAGTTCGTCGCGCTCCGGCCAGTCGTGCGGCGCCGGGGCACGCACGATGACGTGCAGCGCGGCCGGGTACCGGTCGTAGGAGATTTCCATCGTGTCCGTCATAGCGGCGTCGGCGTCGGCGTGCCGCATCGACTGCAGGAACGAGCTGCACGCCTCGTCCACCGCCAGACGCAGATCCTGGACCTGCGCCAGCGGTAGGAAGAGCAGCGCGCCGACGTGCATCGCCGAGGTTCTGGCCAAGGCGAGGTAGTCCCGGTCCGCCAGCAGCGTGAGCGTGACCATGCGCAGGGGGTTGTTGTCGGTCACGTCCATCAGGGTACGAGTACCGCCGCTCCGTTGACCCGGTCCGCGGCCAGGTCGGCGAGTGCGAGGTCGGCTTCGGCCATGGGGTAAGTCTGCGTCTGGACGCGGATCGGCGCGCGCTCGACGAGTTCGAACAGCTCGCGGCCGTCCTGGCGGGTGTTCGCGGTGACGCTGCGCACCGAGCGTTCCTGGAAGAGGTGCTTCGCGTAGTCCAGCTGAGGGATGGCGCTCAGGTGGATCCCGGCGATCGCGAGCGTGCCTCCGGGCGCGAGCGCCTCGAGGGCCGTGGGCACCAGGTCCCCGGCCGGGGCGAAGAGGATCGCGCTGTTCAGCGGCTCGGGCGGCGCGTCGTGTGAGGCTCGGGCCGAGGCGGCGCCGAGCTCCAACGCCAGCTTCCGCGCATCGGCCGAACGGGTGAGCACGTGTACGGTCGCGCCCTGCGCCATGGCCAACTGCGCGGTCAGGTGCGCGGAGGCGCCGAAGCCGTAGATGCCGAGGCGTCCCGCGTGCGGCAGTTCGGCGCGCTTGAGGGCCCGGTAGCCGATGATCCCGGCGCACAGCAGCGGCGCGAGCTCGACGGCGGACGCGGATTCGGGCAGGCGGTAGGCGTAATCGGCGTCCACGGTGAGGTACGGCGCGTAGCCTCCGTCCAAGTCCCAGCCGGTGTACGTCGAACGCTGACACAGGTTCTCGGAGCCGCGTAGGCAGTACTCGCACTCGCCGCACGTCCCCGCGAGCCACGCGACGCCGACTCGTTGCCCGCGCGCATACCCCGCGACCTGCGGCCCCATCGCCACGATCCGACCGACCGCCTCGTGCCCGGGCACGCAGTGCGCGCGGTGCGGAGGGAGGTCGCCCTCGGCCAGGTGCAGATCCGTGCGGCACACGCCGCATGCCTCGACTCGTACGAGCAGTTGGCGTGGTCCCGGCTCGGGCACCGCGCGCCGCACCCGCTCGAGCAGCACCCCACCGCCGGCCGGCGGGTCCG
This sequence comes from Actinospica sp., assembly GCF_035552695.1. Taxonomy (NCBI): domain Bacteria; kingdom Bacillati; phylum Actinomycetota; class Actinomycetes; order Catenulisporales; family Actinospicaceae; genus Actinospica; species Actinospica sp. Next base: position 6,445 of record NZ_DASZKT010000280.1, on the reverse strand, counting down.
TCACCGCCCAGGCCTGCATGGTCTCCGGAATCGTCTCCATGCGCCGAACTCCTTTCGCCGCCCCTTTCGCTCCTGGCGACATTACGTGCTGTTCGCGGTTCAGACCCGTTTTTCAGAGTCCTTCCAGATCCGTTTCCAGTTCCATTCAGGTAGTTGATCAAGAATGTGGCGAGATGACCGAGACGATCCGATCCGCTCCCCCCGCCGCACGGGTCGCGGTGAACAGCCGCCTGGACAGCCTGACCGGGATGCGCTTCTTCGCCGCCGTACCCGTCGTGCTCATCCACGTCGGCGGCCAGTTCGCGCGGGCCAGGTGGCTCAGCACCGTCGACGGCTTGGGCTACCTCGGGGTGAGCTTCTTCTTCGTGATCTCCGGGTTCGTGCTGACCTGGTCGTGCGGGCGACAACCGGCCCGGCGTTTCTGGTGGCTGCGGTTGGCCAGAGTATGGCCGAGCCAGTTCCTGGTGGCGCTGTTCGCCATGGCGGTACTGGCCGCCCAGGAGCGGATCCCCGGCTTGTTCGGAAAAGCCGCGGATCTCCTGCTCTTGCAGGCTTGGTGGCCGAACCAGCAGGTGTACTACGGCGGCAACGGAGTGAGCTGGTCGCTCTCGGATGAGATGTTCTTCTACCTGCTCTTTCCGCTCGCCGTCATCCCCGTGCGCCGGATGGGCCGCCGGGGCCTGCTGGTGACGGCCGTGGCCACGCTCGCGGTGATGGCCGCCGCGCCGCTCGTCGCCACGGCCATCGGGGTGTCGGCCACGACGTACGGATGGCTGTTCTTCGTCTTCCCGCCCTACCGATTCGCCGAATTCCTGCTGGGAATGCTGCTGGCCCGCGCGGTGGTGCTGGGATTGCGCGCGCCGGGATGGGCCGGGCCGGGAGCTTTGATCGGGCTCGTCGCAATGGTCTGCGGCATGACCGTGTACACCATGCATTCCGCGGCAGGGATCCAGCGGCCGTTCGCGACCCTGCTGGTGCTGCCCTTCGTGGCCGTGCTGCTGCTCGCCGGTGCGACACAGGACTTGCGGTCACGCAGGTGGTGGCTGAACTCGTGGCCGCTGCTGCGCCTGGGCGAATGGTCCTTCGCGCTCTACCTCGTTCACAAGCCCGTGTTCCTGCTGACCAGTCGGTGGCATTGGTGGGACAACTCCGGCGGTATGTCGGCCCTGGCCTCCTTCATCGCCTATCTCGCGCTCGCGATCGGCGTCGCCGCCGCGGTGCATTACCTGGTCGAGAAACCGATTGAACGACGACTCCGGCGGCTTCGACCACCCTCAAGGAAGGACACTGAGTATGTCGATCGAGATCGTGGTGGTGCAGACGCCCGAGTTGGGCGATCGCTCATACCTGATACACGATGGCACCGTCGCAGCGGTGATCGATCCGCAGCGTGACATCGACCGGGTCATCGCCGCGGCCAAGGACGCCGGAGTGCGGATCGGCTGCGTCGCGGAGACCCACATCCACAACGACTACGTGTCCGGCGGGTACGCCCTGGCCGAACTGCTCGACGTGCCGTACCTGGTCGCCGAGGCCGAGCACGTGTCCTTCGACCGGTTTCCGGTGGCAGACGGCACCGAGATAGCCGTGGGCGACGACTTCCACCTGCGTGCGATCGCAACCCCGGGACACACGCCGCACCACATGAGTTACGTGGCGGTCGACGCCGGTCGCCCGGTCGCCGTGGCCACCGGTGGTTCCCTGCTGTTCGGCACTACCGGCCGCACCGACTTGTCAGGCCCCGAACGAACGGTCGACCTGACCCAACGCCAGTTCCACTCCGCCAGGAAGCTCGGGCGGCTGCCCGCGGACGTCGCGGTGCTGCCCACCCACGGGTTCGGCAGCTTCTGTTCCGGCGGCGCCCCGACGTCGGCCGGCAGTTCCACCATCGGTGTGGAGCACCGGGAGAACCTGGCGATGCGTGCCGTCGACGAGTACGAGTTCACCGAACTCCTGCTCGCGGACCTGATCGACTACCCGACCTACTACCGGCACATGGCCGAACTCAACCTGGCGGGCGCGAGCGCTTCGGACCTGTCGGCGCCTTCGTCCTGCGACGGTCCGGGGTTGCGCACGGCCATCGAGGACGGGGTGTGGGTACTGGACCTGCGCAGCCGCGTCGCGCACGCCGCCGGGCACCTGGCCGGATCGATCGGCGTCGAATACGGCCCCTCGTTCACCAGCTATCTCGGCTGGGTGATCCCCCGGCACACCCCGGTCATCCTGCTGTCCGACCAGGAGGATCCCGCGCTGCGCGCGCAGCGCGACCTGACCCGGATCGGCATCGACCGCCCGGCGGGGCGCCATCTCGGACCGTTGGCCGACATACCCGGAGCGCCCGAGACCGTCCACTACCCGGTGCGCCGCTTCGCCGATCTGCCGGACCCTCGAATCGACGACGACACGATGGTGCTCGACGTCCGCCGCGACGACGAGTGGAAGGCCGGGCATCTGCCCGGAGCCACCCACCTGCCGCTGCCCGACGTCCTCGATCACGCCCACGAACTGCCCAACCGGCGACTGTGGGTGCACTGCGCCGCCGGCTACCGCGCGTCCATCGCCGCCAGCCTGCTGCACCGCGCCGGCCACCGCGTCGTTCTGATCAACGACGACATGCTCAACGCGCCCTTTTGAGTCAGCCCTCGAGAGTCTCGGCAGCTTCGTCGGGCCAGCCGCCGACGGTCTGTACCGTGCCGTCGTGGCGCACGAGGCGCGCGGGCAGGCCGAGGCCCGCGAGCCAGGCCTCGGCGGCTTTACCGCGTACGAGTGCCGCGGTGGCAGCGGTATTGGCGTCCACGCAATTGGCCGCGGTGACGCTGACGGTGCGCCAGCAGGAGTCCGCGGGCCTGCCGGTGCGCGGGTCGAGCACGTGGTGCAGCGGCCCGGACTGCCCCTGCCAGCGCCGCGCGGTCGTGCTCGACGTGGCCAGCGCGCCGCTGTGCACGCTGATCGTCTGGCCCGGGGCCGACTCGCCGGAGCGGTGGTCGTCGGTGACCCTGATCCGCCAGCCCTTGTCGGGCGCGGGGCCTGCCGTGGCGATGTCGCCGCCGAGCGAGACGAGCACCCCGCAGCCGATCCCGTCGGCGACGGCCGCGGCGGCGCGGTCGGCGGCGAGGGCCTTGGCGACGGCGCCGAAGTCCAGTCGGCAGCCCGGTGGCGCCCGCAGGGTCCGGGTGCCCGGATTCCAGCCGACGCTCTGCCAGCCCGGCGCCGGAAGGTACTCGTGCACGACGATGCGCACGCCTTCCTCCCGCAGCACCTCGATATCCCGGTCGTAGCCGACCGCCTCGAGACCCGCGCCGCAGGTCGGATCGACGTCTCCGGCCGTGGCCGCCGCCGCGCGCAGCGCCGCGGACACGACCTCGGCGAACAGCGGGCCGACGTGCACCGGCTCGCCGGCGAGCTCGTTGACCCGGGTGAGCTCGGAGTCCGGGCGGAACCTGCTGCAGGCCGCGTCCATCGCCGCCGTCTCGGCCCGGACCAGGTCGCGGGCGGCGTTGATCGCCTGCGGCTCCGCGGTCACCACGACCGCCTTCCCGCCCCACAGCGGGTAGACCGACCGGCCGAATCCGATCATTGCGGCACCGGCAGCCGGAGCACGACGGTGAGCCCGCCGCCGGGAGTCTCCTCCAGCGCGACCTCGGCCCCGTTGGCCGAGGCGATCCGCTGCACGATCGCGAGCCCGAGGCCGTTGCCGCCGGTGCCGGACCTGCCGAAGCGGCGGAAGGCGTTCTCGCGCGCCTGCTCGCTCATCCCCGGACCGTCGTCGGTGACGCTGACGACGATGCGCTGCGCCGCGGACGTGACCGAGACCTCGACGCCGCCGCTCTCCGGGACGGAGTCGAGGGCGTTGGCGATCAGGTTGTCGAGCATCTGCTCCAGATCGCCGGGGCCGAGGCGCGCGGCGGCCGGTCGGGAGCCCTGCGCGCTGAGCGAGACGCCGCGTTCCCTGGCCACCGGCTCCCAGGCGGCGACCCGGTCGGCGGCGATCTCGTCCGCGCGCACGGTCTCCGGGCGCGGCACGTTGGCCTCGGCCCTGGCGACGGCGAGCAGCCCGTCGACCAGGCCGCCGAGGCGGGTCAGCTCGGCCCGCAGGCCCGCCATCTCGGCCGCGGTCGACTCGTCGGCCTCGTCCGCGAGTACGTCAACCCGCAGGCGCAGCGCGGTCAGCGGCGTGCGCAGCTGGTGCGAGACGTCGGCGACCCAATCGCGGTGGCTGCCGATCAGCGACTGGATGCGTTCGGCCATTCGATTGAACGCGACGGACAGCTCGCGTACCTCGTTCGGCCCTGTCCCGATCGGCGCGCGGGTCTCCAGCGCGCCGTCGCCGAAACGCGCCGCGCTCGTGCCGAGCACGGTCAGCGGCCTGGCCACCCAGCGCCCGAGCCGCAGCGCGAACAGGACGCCGAGCAGCAGCACGGCGAGGCCGCTGCCGGCCAGCCAGGCCCAGACGACCGTCATGCGGTCGTTCATCGGATCCGCCGAGCGCGCCAGCACCGCGACCCCGGAGATCTTTCCGTCGTCCCCGATCGGCGACGCGTAAAGCAGCCAGGCGCCGTCCCGGGCACTGACCCGGCCGGCGCCGGCGCCCGCCTTCGCGGCGAGCCCGGCCGCGGCCGGGTCGGAGGCCTGGCCGCACGGGGTCGAGGCCACGATCTGCGAGGGCTTCGCGTAGATGCTCGCGCAGTCGCCCCGCGCCGCGGCGTCGTCCAACGCGCTGTACATGGCGGTCGCCGGCTTGTGGTCGGTCAGGTACTCCTCGGCCTCCGCCGCGACCTGGTCGGTCGCGGACTGCACGGAGAAGCCGAACGAGGCGCGCTCGTTCGCGGTCAGCGACAGGCCCAGCGGCACCACGGCGAGCAGTAGCAGCGCGGCGACCAGTCCGACGATCACCAGCGCGATCCGGCGTGACACGTCCTCAGTCCCCGACCTCGGCTCCGGGGACCACGCGGAAGCCGTGCCCGTACACGGTCTCGATCAGCCCCTCGATGGCAAGCTTGCGGCGCAGCGCCGCGACGTGCACGTCCAGCACGCGGGTCGGACCGTACCAGTTCTCGTCCCAGACGCGGGTGAGCAGCTCCTGCCGGGAGATCGCGCGGCCCGGGTCGGCGACCAGGCATTCGAGGATGTCGAACTCCTTCGGGGTGAGCGCCACCTCCTCGCCGCGGACCGTGGTGCGGCGGGTGCGCGGATCGACCGTGAGCGGGCCGACGGTGTAGTGGGTGCGGCCGGGGTTCATCCGGCGCAGTACGGCGCGGATCCTGGCCTCGAGCTCGGCCAGGCCGAAGGGCTTGACCAGGTAGTCGTCCGCGCCGTCGTCCAGCGCCGCGACCCGGTCGCCCTCCTCCCCGCGCGCGGTGACCACGATCACCGCCGCGTCGCTGAGCGCCCGCAGCCGGCGGCACACCTCGAGCCCGTCCAGGTCGGGAAGGCCCAGGTCGAGCAGGACCACGTCGGCGGGCCCGGCCTCCAGTGCCTCGCGCCCGCTGGCCACGGTCTCCACCTCGTACCCGGAGCGCGCCAGGCCACGGCGCAACGGCCACGCGATCCCCTCGTCATCCTCGACGACGAGCACGCGCACCGGCATCGGCTGCTCTGTTGAGCGGCGTTCTATCACGCACTCACGGTAACAACGCACATGCAACAGCTTCGCCACAGCCGCCAGTCCTTACCGGATCTGAACATTGCCCTGGCAGATTCCGAACCGGCGATCGGTGAGTCTGGATCCGGGTCGTCGAACGGCGGCCCGCCACCGACCGAGGAGGCCTCTTGCCGCACCGGACGAGCGACGACGCCCGCGTCCGCGCCGATGCCCGCGACCGCGGGCTGCGCCGGGTACGCACCGCCACCGGCTGGATCACCGTCGCGTCGGCCGCGGGCGCCGTGGTGCTCGCCGGGGGCTACGCGCAGGCGCTACCCGGAAAGAGCTCGGCGAGCGCCAAGCCGCCCACTTCGAGCAATTCGAGCAGCCGGAGCAGTCCGAGCAGCCCAAGCAGTCCGAGCGCGACTGTTGGACGGACCGGCGCGTCGAATGCGCCCTCTTCCGCCGGGGCCACGACCGCTCCCACCACCTCGTCCGCCCCCGCTCCGGTCCTGCAGGCCCCCACCCAGGCGCCCGCCCAGGCGCCGACCACCGCGGCGAGTACGCACACCACCTCGGGCGGCTCATGAGCGAGCTTGCGAGCGATTCATTGGACACAGTGCACGTGCGATTGCACCTACCGAGCGCTAGCGAGGTAGGCGCATGAGCGCGCTCTTCGGCAATCCGCTTTGGTTCGCGACCCGCGCCACAGGTTCTATCGCCCTGATCCTGCTGACCGCGGCCGTCGTGCTCGGCGTCGCGGGAGCAGGGCGGTACGCGCCGACGACGGTCGGGCGCTTCGAGGTCAACGCGCTGCACCGCAACCTCTCGGTGCTCTGCCTCGCGGTGCTCGCGGTGCACATC
>NZ_DASZKT010000279.1:0-68654 GCF_035552695.1 Actinospica sp. | reverse complement strand
CGAGTCGCGAAGGGGCTATTTCCTTTTTGACCTCGAACCACGGCGGCGGACATGCGCGCATGCTGAAACGGCTTTTTGTTCCGGCGTGCTTGTGCCTGATGGCTTGTCCCGCGACGGTTGGCGCCGACGCGCACCTCAGCGAACTTGCCGGCACCTCGATCATCGAAAAAACCGACGTGCCCGACGCGCTCTTTAGCGCCAGCCCAATCGCATCCAACGCGCCGATCGAGGTTCCGCCGCAGACCGATATCCAGATCGATGTCGCGCCGCAGGCCGACCGGCTCGATACCAAAGAGATTCAAGAGAATGCACAGGCCGTTGCGCCGGTGCCGCCTCCCGATCCGCCGGCGAAGCCGGTGATTTATCGCTCGCGACAGGAAGTCTGCGACACGCTGACGAAAGCCGCGCAATCCAACAATCTTCCTGCGCCGTTTTTCATCCGCCTGCTGTTTCAGGAAAGCCGGTTCAAGCCCGGCGTGGTGAGCCGCGCCGGCGCGCAAGGCGTCGCCCAGTTCATGCCCGACACCGCCGCCGACATGGGGCTCGATAATCCGTTCGATCCGCTCCAGGCCATTCCGGCATCGGCGCGCCTGCTGCACAATCTGTTTCAGCAATTCGGCAATCTCGGTCTCGCGGCCGCCGCCTACAATGCCGGCCCCAACCGCATCGCCGACTGGCTCACCAAGAAAAGCAAATTGCCGCAGGAAACCGAAGGCTACGTCAAGACCATCACCGGGCGGGCGGCGGATAGCTGGAAGACAAAAGCGCAGAACAGCGCCAAGTTCGCCGGCGGCGGCAGTCCGGACATGCGGCTGCCGCGTCACGCGCCCTGTCAGGAGGCCGCTGGCTTATTTGCCTGGAACGGGCCGAAGCAAATTCCGGTGCCGCGCGCATCGCCGCGCACGTTAGCCAAAGCCGACATCCCGAACGGACACGCCACCAAGGTTGCGGCCACGAACGTCGTTAAGATTGACATTAAGACTGCCACCACCAAGATCGCGAATGCCGAGCACACCAGGCGCGTCGTGCAACTGGCGGCACGCACGCATCCCGTGAGGCCGGTCAAGGACGCCAAGCGCGAGCCGGCCAAATCGTCATCGAAGGCCGCCCGCAAGCCGCTCGAACTGGCGATGGCCCAACGCGGCTCCCACAACAAGCAATAGACGCGACGGCGGTCAGCGCTTTTTGCGTTTGGCGGCGGATTTCCGTTTGGCCGCGGCGCGTGCGGGTTTTTTCTTCGTCGCTTTCGTCTTGCCAGCCGGCTTGGCCTTGCCGCCGGTTTTCCTGCGCGCACGCGCGAACGCCACCTCCGCCGCCGCGGTGGCGGCCGCAGCGAACATGTCCGTCGCCAGTGACTTGGCGCTGCGTTTTATCGACTTTTTGCTCATGGGTTCTCCGGTCGGCGTTTGATCGGCGGTCCGACGGCTGACAACGCCGCCGTGCCCAACTGGTTGCGTCCGGGTCCCGCCGCGCTAGGCTAGCCCGATGGCGTCACCGTCCGCACATCCCGCGCATACCAACCGCCTCGCCGGCGCGACCTCGCCTTATCTGCTTCAGCACGCCCATAATCCGGTCGACTGGTGGGAGTGGAGCCCGCAGGCGCTGGCAGAGGCCAAAAACACCAACCGCCCGATTCTGCTCTCGGTCGGCTATGCCGCGTGTCACTGGTGCCATGTGATGGCGCACGAGAGCTTCTCGGATCCGACGACCGCCTCGGCGATGAACGCGGGCTTCGTCTGCGTGAAGGTGGACCGCGAGGAGCGGCCGGACGTCGATGCCGTTTATATGACGGCGACGCAGGCGATGACGGGGCACGGCGGGTGGCCGATGACCGTGTTCGCGGATCACCTGGGGCGGCCGTTCTTCTGCGGGACGTACTTCCCGCCGCGGTCGCGGGGGTCGGTGCCGGGGTTCCTGCAGGTGCTGGCCAAGGTGGCTGCCGCGTGGGCGGGGCGGCGGGACGAGGTGACGCAGGTCGGGGCCGCGGTGGCGGCCCGGATGGCGGAGCTGGCGGTGCCGGTTGGCGGGCGACGGAAGGACGTCGGGGCGCCGTCCGCGGCGGAGTTGGACGGCGCGGTGGAGCGGCTCGCCGCGGAGTACTCGTCTGACTCGGAGAACGGCGGGGTCGGCGCGGGTTTCGGCGGCGCGCCGAAGTTCCCGCCGGCGATGACGCTGCTGCAACTGCTGCGGCATCACGCGCGCACCGAGTCGGCGGCGGCGCTCGCGATGGTCGCACAGACGTGCAACGCGATGGCCCGCGGCGGCATCTACGACCAGCTCGGCGGCGGGTTCTCGCGGTACGCGGTCGACGCGACGTGGACGGTTCCGCACTTCGAGAAGATGTTGTACGACAATGCGCTGCTATTAAGAACGTATGCATATCTGTGGCGGACCTCGCCGTCGCCGCTCTATCGGCGGATCGCGGAGGAGACCGCGGGGTTCATGATCCGTGAGCTGGGGACGGCGTCCGGCGGGTTCGCGTCGGCGCTCGACGCGGACACGGACGGGGTCGAGGGGCTCACCTACGCGTGGACCTACCAGCAGCTGGTCGACGTGCTGGGGGCGGAGGACGCCAAGATCGCTGCGGCGGTGTACGAGGTGACGAAGGAAGGCAACTTCGAGGACGGGAAGTCGGTCCTGCGGCTGGCGGCGGAGCCGACCGGCGAGGCGAGGAACCCCGACGACGTGAAGCGTGTCGCGGCGAAGCTTCGCGTGGCGCGGGCGCAGCGGCCGCAGCCGGGGCGGGACGACAAGATCGTCGCCTCGTGGAACGGGCTGGCCATCTCGGCGCTCGCCGAAGCCTCCGTCGCGCTCGGGCGTTCCGACCTGCTAAGCGCGGCCGTCCGCTGCGCGCAGCTGCTCGTCGACATCCATCTCGCGGACGGACGGCTCGTGCGGACGTCCCGGGACGGAAAGGCCTCCGAGAACCCGGGCGTGCTGGAGGACTACGGATGCGTCGCCGAGGCGTTCGTCGCGCTGTCCACCGCCACCGGCGAAAGGTCCTGGCTCGGGCACGCGGAGACGCTGCTCGACACGATCCGCGAGCAGTTCCGCTCGGACGGCGGGCTTTACGACACCGCCGCCGACGCCGCGCCGCTCTACTTCCGGCCGAGCGATCCGACCGACAACGCCAGCCCGTCCGGCACGTCCGCCGCGGCGGCCGCGTTCGCCGCGTTCGCGCTGGCCACCAGCTCGGACACGGTGTTCGAGGACGCCCACTCGGCCCTGGCGGCCTCGCGCGCGCTGGCCTCGCAGGCTCCGCGGTTCGCGGGCTACGGTCTGGCGGTGGCCGAGATGCTGCTCACACGGTAGATGCTCAACCGGAGCGGCTCACCCGGTAGATGCGATGCGCATCCGGCGGCGGCTCAGCCGGTAGACGCGCACCCGGAAGCCGCTCGACCGGCAGCCGTTCAGCCGGTAGACGCTCACCCGGCAGCGGCTCGACCGGCAGCCGCTCACCCGCCAGCCGCTCATCCGGCAGCGGGCGTCCTGGACAGCACGGCGATGGCGACGGCGATGTAGTGGCAGCAGAACGCCGCGATGGTGAACGAGTGGAACAGCTCGTGGAAGCCGAACCACTGCGGCGAGAAGTTGGGCTTCTTCAGCCCGTAGAACACCGCGCCGACCGAGTACAGCACGCCGCCGATCGCGATCAGGGTGACGACCGCGACGCCGCCGGTGTGCAGCAGTTGCGGCATGTAGAACACCGCCGCCCAGCCGAGCGCGATATAGCAGAGGACGTACACCCAGCGCGGCGCGGTCAGCCAGAACATCCGGGAGCCGATGCCGATCAGCGCGCCGCTCCAGACCAGGATGAGCAGCAGTTCCGCCGACCCGCGGCTGAGCAGCGTCACCGAGATCGGGGTGTAGGTGCCGGCGATGATCAGGAAGATGTTCGTGTGGTCGAAGCGGCGCAGCACCGCCTTGACCCGCGGGTTCCAGTTGACCGTGTGGTAGACGCCGCTCACCCCGAACAGCAGCCAGGACGAGACCGCGAACACGGTGCACGCGACGGCCGCGCCGGTGGTCGGGGCCAGGCAGATCAGCACGATCCCGGCGGCCAGCGCGAGCGGGAAGGTGGCCGCGTGCAGCCAGCCGCGCAGCTTCGGTTTGAGTATGGCTGTGGCGGAGGACACACCCGTTACCGGCGTTAGCTCGGTCACAGGCCGCACCTGCTCTGATCACTTCGAGTCATGAGATTGGTCACACCCTGTCGTCGGTGGCCCGGTTCCGCATGGACCAGAAGTACCTGGATACTAGGACATTTCAGATGCCGCGGGCCGTTGAACGGCCCCGGCGCCAGAGTAACTTACGGAACCGTAGGTTTGCCAAAGGGCCTTTCGGCACTATCCACCATTCGGGACGGCGTGGTTATAGTCCAAAGCACCCTCAATCAGCGCCCGGGTGGTGCGGACCCCCGGCGTGACCCTTGGAGTGCGACGATGACGTTCGCGGTGACAGCCCCACCGACCACGCATGCCGGCCTGATCGCCTGGGTCGACGAGATCGCCAGCCTCAGCCAGCCGGAGAGCGTCGTGTGGTGCGACGGCTCCGACGAGGAGTGGACCCGGCTGACCGGGCAGCTCGTCGAGGCGGGCACCCTCAAGCGCCTCAACCCGGCCAAGCGGCCCAACTCCTACTACGCCGCCTCCGACCCCTCCGACGTGGCGCGCGTCGAGGACCGGACCTTCATATGCTCCGAGCGCGAGGAGGACGCCGGTCCGACCAACCACTGGACCGCGCCCGCCGAGATGCGCGCGACGCTGAAGGGCCTGTTCGCGGGCTCGATGCGCGGCCGCACGATGTACGTCGTGCCGTTCTCGATGGGCCCGATCGGCTCGCCGCTCGCCGCCCTCGGCGTGGAGATCACCGATTCGGCCTACGTCGCGCTGTCCATGCGGGTGATGACCCGGATGGGTCAGGCGGTGCTCGACGAGCTCGGCGCCGACGGCGAGTTCGTGAAGGCGGTGCACACGGTCGGCGCGCCGCTCGAGCCGGGCCAGGCGGACGTGCCGTGGCCCTGCAACCCGACGAAGTACATCACCCACTTCCCGGAGGACCGGGAGATCTGGTCCTTCGGCTCCGGCTACGGCGGCAACGCGCTGCTCGGCAAGAAGTGCTACGCGCTGCGCATCGCCTCGGTGATGGCCCGCGACGAGGGCTGGCTCGCCGAGCACATGCTGATCCTCAAGCTGACCCCGCCGGCCGGCGAGGCGAAGTACATCACCGCCGCGTTCCCCTCGGCCTGCGGCAAGACCAACCTGGCGATGCTCACCCCGACCATCCCCGGCTGGAAGGTCGAGACCGTCGGCGACGACATCGCCTGGATGCGCTTCGGCGCGGACGGCCGGCTCTACGCGATCAACCCGGAGGCCGGGTTCTTCGGCGTCGCCCCGGGCACCGGCGCCTCGACCAACGCCAACGCGATCGCCACCCTGGACGCCAACGCCATCTACACCAACGTCGCGCTGACCGATGACGGCGACGTGTGGTGGGAGGGCCTGACCGAGGAGAAGCCCGCGCATCTGACCGACTGGCGCGGCAACGACTGGACCCCGGCGTCCGAGACCCCGGCGGCGCACCCGAACTCGCGCTTCTGCGTTCCGGCGGGGCAGTGCCCGACCATCGCCTCCGAGTGGGAGGACCCGAAGGGCGTGCCGATCTCGGCGATCCTGTTCGGCGGACGGCGCGCCACCGCGGTCCCGCTGGTCACCGAGTCGAAGTCCTGGCGGCACGGCGTGTTCCTCGGCGCCAACGTGGCCTCGGAGAAGACCGCGGCGGCCGAGGGCACGGTCGGCGAGCTGCGCTACGACCCGTTCGCGATGCTGCCGTTCTGCGGCTACAACATGGGCGACTACTTCGCGCACTGGCTGGAGGTCGGCGAGAAGGCCGACGCGGACAAGCTGCCGAAGATCTACTACGTGAACTGGTTCCGCAAGGGCGCGGACGGCTCCTTCCTGTGGCCGGGCTTCGGCGAGAACAGCCGCGTGCTCAAGTGGATCATCGAGCGGCTCGAGGGCAAGGCGGACGGCGAGGAGACGCCGATCGGCGTCGTGCCGCGTCCGGAGGACCTGGACCTCGCGGGCCTGGACCTCGCCCCGGCCAAGCTGGACGAGCTGCTCGGCGTGGACGCGGAGACCTGGCGGCGCGAGGCCGATCTGATCCCCGCGCACTTCGACCGCTTCGGCGGCCACCTGCCGCGTGAGCTGTGGCAGGAGCACCAGGATCTGGTCACCCGCCTGGGCTGACAGCGTCCTCGGCGCTACGCCGTAAGGAGTGGTCAGCGCGCTCCGAAGAGATCTTCACTACATCCTCACAGCCGCCCCGGGTCCGTTTAACCCGGGGCGGCTGTGTCGCGGGATAGGGTTTTGTCGCAGCGGGGGCGCGGAGTTCACAGTTCACACGGCGATCGGCGGCGAGAGGCAGTGCGGCGGAGCATGGGATTGCGCGACCTGGCCTATGGCGCCTACGAGCGACGGCTCGCCGCGCGGATCGAGCCGCGGCGCCGCCCACGGCACATCGGCGTCATCATGGACGGCAACCGGCGCTGGGCCAAGGCGGTCGGCGAGCAGATCGCCACCGGCCACCAGCGCGGCGCCGACAGGATCCACGACCTGCTGCAGTGGTGCGAGGAGGCCGGGGTCGAGGTCGTCACCCTGTGGCTGTTCTCCACCGACAACCTCAATCGGCCCGAGGACGAGGTCGAGGACCTGCTGCGGATCATCGAGGGCGCGGTGCGCAGCCTCGCCGAGACCGGCCGCTGGCGCATCCGCACGGTCGGCGCGCTGGATCTGATGCCGGGTGACTTCTCCCGCAGCCTCAAGGAGATCACCGCGGCCACGACGGAGAACCCGGGCCTCGTGGTCAACGCCGCGATCTGCTACGGCGGCCGCAAGGAGATCGCCGACGCGGTCCGCTCGCTGCTGTGCGAGCACGCCGACCGCGGCACCTCGATCGAGGAGCTCGCGGAGATCATCGACGTCGAACATATTACTGAGCACCTCTACACCGCGGGCCAGCCGGAACCGGACCTGATCATCCGCACCTCCGGCGAGCAGCGGCTGTCCGGCTTCATGCTCTGGCAGTCCGCGCACTCCGAGTTCTACTTCTGCGAGGCCTACTGGCCCGCCTTCCGCAGGATCGACTTCCTGCGCGCGCTGCGGGACTACGCGCACCGCCAGCGTCGCTACGGAGCGTAAGTCCCTGATGGCCTTATGCTGCCGTTTTTCGCTCCCCCGGATGGGGTAAAGCCCTGGTAAGGGCGTGTCCGCCCAGGGATACGCCATACAGAGCCGGAGCACTAGTGGCCACATCTGATCGGCGCACTTACGTCCTGGACACCAGCGTTCTGCTGGCCGACCCCACCGCGGTGACCCGCTTCGAGGAGCACGAGGTCGTCATCCCGCTCGTGGTGGTGAGCGAACTCGAGGGCAAGCGCCAACATCCGGAACTCGGTTATTTCGCCCGCGCCTCGCTGCGCATGCTGGATGAGATGCGCGTCGCACACGGCCGGCTGGACCAGCCGCTGCCGATCGGCGACGCCGGAGGGACGCTGCGGGTCGAGCTCAACCACTCGGACATCTCGGTGCTGCCGCCGGGCTTCCGTCCGCAGCAGGGCTCGGAGAATGATGTCAGGATCTTGGCGGTGGCCAAGGCCCTGTCCGCCGAGGGCGCGGACGTTGTGCTCGTGTCCAAGGACCTGCCGCTGCGGGTGAAGGCCGCCGCCGTGGGGCTGCCCGCCGAGGAGTACCGCGCCGAACTGGCCATCACCACCGGATACACCGGCATGGCCGAGGTGGACCTCGGCGGCGACCAGGTCGACGAGCTGTTCGAGCACGGACGGATCGAGCTGCCGCAGGACGCCGAGCTGCCCTGCCACACCGGCCTGGTGCTGGTCTCCGAGCGCGGCAAGGCGCTCGGCCGGATCACCCCGGACAAGCAGGTGCGCCTGGTGCGCGGCGACCGTGAGGCCTTCGGGCTGCACGGCCGCTCCGCCGAGCAGCGGATCGCGCTCGACCTGCTGCTCGACCAGGAGATCGGCATCGTCTCGCTGGGCGGCCGCGCGGGCACCGGAAAGTCGGCGCTGGCGCTGTGCGCGGGCCTCGAGTCGGTGATGGAGCGCCGGCAGCACCGCAAGGTGGTCGTCTTCCGGCCGCTGTACGCGGTGGGCGGCCAGGATCTCGGCTACCTGCCGGGCACCGAGGGCGAGAAGATGACGCCCTGGGGCCAGGCCGTCTTCGACACCCTCTCCGCGCTCACCACCTCCGAGGTCATCGACGAGGTCGTGGACCGCGGCATGCTCGAGGTGCTCCCGCTCACGCACATCCGCGGCCGTTCGCTGCACGACTCCTTCGTGATCGTGGACGAGGCGCAGTCGCTGGAACGCAATGTCCTGCTGACGGTGCTCTCCCGGATCGGCAGCGGCTCGCGCGTCGTGCTCACCCACGACGTGGCCCAGCGGGACAACCTGCGGGTGGGCCGGCACGACGGCGTGGTCTCGGTGATCGAGAAGCTCAAGGGGCACCCGCTGTTCGCGCACGTGACCCTGACCCGGTCCGAGCGCTCGCCGATCGCGGCTCTGGTCACCGAGATGCTGGAGGACCTCTCGATCTGATCGCCGCCTTATGGCGGGCTTATGGCTGATCGCGGCCCGATCGCGGCCCGAACTGTGTCTGATCTGTAGCGCGCGGCTCGCTATTGTGGGCGCATGCTGCTGACCGGTGTCGGATACCGCTACAGCCGGCGCGCGCCGTGGGTGCTGGAGAAGGTCGACCTCGATCTGGCCCCCGGCGCGCTGATTCGGATCGGGGGTTACAACGGCAGCGGCAAGTCCACGCTGCTGCGCATCGTCGCCGGCGCGCACCGGCCGGGCCGCGGCCGGGTGACCGACCGGCCGGACCGGACCGCGTACGTGCCGGGACAGCTGCCCGCGCTGCCGTTCAAGGTGCAGGACTATCTCGCCCATCTCGGCCGTATCCAGGGCCTGACATCGGGTGAGTCCGAGGCGCGGCTGCAGGCCGGGCTCGAGCGCTTCGAGGCGGCCGGCTACCGCAAGCACCGGATCGGCGACCTGTCGCGCGGCACGGCGCAGAAGGTGGCGATCGTGCAGGCGCTGCTCGGCGAGCCCGAGCTGCTGATCCTGGACGAGGCGTGGACCAGCCTGGACTCGGCCGGACAGGCGGAGCTCGACTCCGTGGCCCGGGAACTGCGCGACGGCGGCGGCGTCGTCGTGTACGTGGACCACGACCCGCAGCGGCTCGCCGAGGACGCCACCGCCGCGTACGTGCTGCGCGACGGCGTCCTGCTGGCCGCCTCGGCCGCGGACTTCGCCGTGCCGATGGCCGTGATCGACTTCGAGGACGCCCCGGATCCCTGGCCGCTGCCCGGGCAGCCGCGTGCCCTCGCGGACGGCGCGCTGCGCGTGACGATCCTGGCCGAGCACTCGGACCGGCTGCTCCGCGACGTCCTCTCGGCCTATCCGAACACCCATGTCAGGACCGTGCGTACGGTGGAAGGCGGGCGGGAGAACCCGTGAGCGCGTCGGTGATACAGAAGGGCCGCGGCGGCGACGCGCCGCGGCTGTCCGGCACCCAGACCCTGGCCGTCGTGCGCTACCACGCCACGCTCTTCGGCTTCTCGCAGCGCTGGCTCGCTCCGGTGCTGCTCTACGGCATCGCGCTGGCGATCGACTCGGCCGCGGGGGACAAGACCTCCGACGCGTTCGCGTACAGCGCGGCGTTCCTGGTTCCGGTGGCCGCGTGGATGACCCGGTCCATGCTCACCGTCGAGCCGCCGGAGTCCGTGGCGGTGGTGGCCACGCTGGTGGGCCCGGCGCGCGCGCGGCTGACGGCGCTGTCCGCGGCGACCGGCTACGCGCTGCTGTGCGCGCTGATCGGCGCGATCGTCGCCTCGGTCGGCGGATCCGGCGGGAACACCTCGCAGGTGCTGGCCGGGCTCTGCACCGAGCTGATCTGCGTGCTGCTGGGCAGCGCGGCCGGGGCGGTGGCGGCGCCGCCGCTCGTTCCGGAGACCGGCTGGGGAGTGCTGCTGGCCAGCCTGCTGGCGCTCGGCCTGCTGATAACGCGGTTCTCGCCGGCCGACCTGAGCATCAGGGCACTGACGGCGGTGTCGAACGGCGGCGCACTGCACTTCCCGGTGTACGCGCTGCCGTTCGCGCTCGTCGTCGCAGGTCTGGCCTGGTGGCTGGCGACCTTCTCGGCGACCCGCCACTCGGTCTGAAAGGAACAGCTGAGCAATGCCGCTCCACCTCCCCACGACGTTCGTGCACGATTTCAAGAGCTCGAACCTGTTCAACCGCGCGGGCATGGCGTCGCACGTGGCCTTCGCCGCGGACAGCAGGTTGCTGGCCATCGCCGGCGACGGCCGCACCATCGACCTGTGGGACGCATACGAGGCCAAGCAGGTGGGTTCGCTGTCCGGCCACGAGCCGAGCAGGCTCAAGGGGACGGTGAGCGCGCTGGCGTCCAGCCCGGACGGGCAGTTGCTGGCCAGCGGCGGTCAAGACAAGACCGTTCGGCTGTGGCGGACGGCCGACGGAGCGTCCGTCAACGTGCTGACCGGATTCTCCGAGAGCGTACGACGGCTGGCCTTCAACCCATCCGCGCCGGTTCTCGCCGCCGCGGACAAGAACTCGGTGCGGCTGTTCGACCTCGCGTCGGGGGCTGTCCGGCCGGTGACGTTGCCCGAGGGCGGCGTCAACGACCTCGCGTTCACCGCGGACGGCTCGCTGCTGGCCGTTGCGCTCGGCGGTCAGGAGAAGAAGGGCGCGCATCCGATCGCGCTGGTGAATCCGGTGGACGGAAGCGTCGCGCAGACCGTCGGCGAGCGTGAATTCCTGGCCCGCGCCCTCGCCTTCAGCCCGGACGGCCGGCTGCTCGCGGTCGCGCTCCGGGAGAAGGGCGTGATCCAGCTGAGGGACAGCGCGTCGTGGCAGGTCGTCCGAACGCTGAAGGTCACCGCGTACGCGGTGTTCGCGCTCGCGTTCAGCCCGCAGGGCGTGCTCGGCGCCGCCCTCGGCGACCGAGTGGGACTGTGGGATCTGACCACCGAGTCGGAGCCTGCCGCGGCGAAGGTGCCGTTCGTCAAGAGCTGCTTCGTGGAGACGCTCGCGTTCAGCCCGGACGGACAGCTGCTGGCGACATGTCGGAGCGGCTCGAACGTCCGCGTCTACCGCTAGCCGCGTCGCTGCTGGAGCCGTGCCGCGATCAGCGCACTGACGATGAGCAGAAGGAAACCGGCGAAGAAGTCGAGCAGAAGACCACCTGCCCACGACCCGCCGATGAACCTGCCGCGTAAGGCGATTCCGGCGATCGCCATGGCCGTCGGGACGAGCAGGAGCGGTCCCGGTGCTCGGCGGATGAGGACGAACAGAAGGACGAACACGTAGACGGCGCCGACGATCCAGAGCACCTGATACGGGCTGTCTCCGCTGCGAAGCGGCGAGCCGACGAGCGGGCTGGTGTTCCGACCGTCCGATACGGATACGGCTCCGCCGCGCCATGAGGTGACGGTCACCGGCTCGCCGTCCGCGGCCGGCCACACTCCCTTGTCGGAGACCAGTTGGATCCGCGTCTGCGCAGCGGACGAATCCGTGAGGTAGAGGTACCACACCGAATCATGCCCGGCGTGGCCGTCCTCGGAGGCCACGTGATATTCGACCTCTTGCTTGCAGGAGGCAGTTGATGCGGCGGCCGACTTACCCGCGGCGCAGACCGGAGCCTTGTCGAAGGCGTTCAGGCTCGCCCCGTCATTCGAGAGGTAGACCGCGGAGAGGGCGAGGATCGGCGCGGCGACGGCGGTCAAGAGCACCATCAGGATGCCCACCGCCGCCACCGTGCTCCGCCGATCTCGCCTCTCCGCTTCGTCACGTGGAGCCATGGACGATTGGCTACTGACCTTCGACCGGCATCGCGCCGTCCGGACCGTTCAGCGAACCGAGCAGCTGCTTCAGCTTGGTGCTCGAGGTCTCCGTGCCCGTCGTCAGGTTGCCGAGCGTGTCGGTGATCGTGAAGGCCCGGGTGTTCGCCCCGACAGAGCCGCCGGCCGCGTGCGCCCCGCCGAGGCCGTCCGCCGCGGCGCCCTCGAGGTTCTGGACGTCCGTGGATAGACCCGTGCCGCTGAACGGATTGGCGAACGCCGAGTCGCCGTTGACTCCGAGCAGGCCCCCGGCCTCGGACTGGAAGATCCCGCCGCCGACGTTGGCCAGTCCGGCCACCGTCCTGCTCCCGAGGCCCGCCTTGCCGAGCAGGCCCTCCGTGCCGACCGTGCCCGCCGCGTCGAGGGCGCCGTTCTCCAGGTCCGCCATGGGCGTGACCTGCTGCCCGGACAGGTACTGCGAGCCGGCGTTCGCCGCCGAGTCCGCGGCGAAGTTCCCCGCGAAGTTCAGCGCGATCGAGCCCACCTTGGTGGCCTTGACCGACTCCAGCATCGTCTTGAGCGATTCGAGCATCGACTTGATCTTCGACACCACCTCGCCGACGACCTCGACCATGCGCTCGATGTCGACGCCGACCTGCTCGGCGAGTTCGGTGAACTTCGCGATCAGTTCGGTGATCCGGAGCGCCTCGGCCGCGTCGGCGGCAGCGGCCACCGCGTCGGAGATGCCCGCGGTCACGATGGTGAGCAGCGCGCCCGCGACCGACGCGGCCAGGATCTGCTCAGCGATGCTGAGGATCTCCTCGTTGATCGTGTCGACGGTGTCCGCGTACTTGTCCAGCGAGTCGGCCACCTGGCGGAAGTTGGCCAGGCCCTTGGACACTTCCTGCGACTGGGTCTGCCAGTGCTGATGGAAGCCGTCCGAGGCCGCTCCGGTCCACTGGCTCGGTACCACCGCGGCGACGGCCTGGTCGAGCGCGGTGACCTGCGCCTCCACCGCGGTGGCCATCGTGTTCCAGTCCTGGGCGATCTGCCGCAGCACACCGCCGTTGCCGCCCGGCATCGGCATGCCCAGCATGTCCAGGACCTTCATGATGTCGCCGTTGACGTTCCAGTCCATCAGTGGCCACCCCCCGACCCGCCACCGGGCATGACCCCGTGCAACTGCCTGGCATTCTCCTCGTCGGTGAGCTCATACTGCTCCG
The DNA here is from genome assembly GCF_035552695.1 of Actinospica sp. Lineage (NCBI taxonomy): Bacteria > Bacillati > Actinomycetota > Actinomycetes > Catenulisporales > Actinospicaceae > Actinospica > Actinospica sp. Next base: position 55,554 of record NZ_DASZKT010000279.1, on the reverse strand, counting down.
CCTGGGCCACGAGCTGGTTCGCGGTCTCGTCCCAGAGCGCCGCGAGCTGCTCCAAGCCCTGCATCGTGGACTGCGCCATGCTGATGTACTGCTTCATCGCCCCGTCGCACACGCCGAGAAGGCCGAAAGCGTCCGCGATCTGGAGCGCGTTGCCGCCGAAACTGGACGCGGACTGGTTCAGCTGCCCCGCCTGATCGGCGAACCGCACCCCGAGCTGAGCTATCGCCGAAGGCACGGCTTCGAACGAATCTCCCATATCACACCCCGATTTTGTGATGATGCGTTCCCGTTGCGAGGACTCTAGACCAACACAAGTGCCCCGGAGAACTTCCGGGGCACAGGGGTCACGGCTTTAACCGGAGTTTACGAACGCTTGCCGATGTTCAGCAGGGGCTTGTCATCGCCGGGGTCGGTGAAGAAGTCGTTGCCCTTGTCGTCGACCACGATGAAGGCCGGGAAGTCCTCGACCTCGATCCGCCACACGGCCTCCATGCCGAGTTCCGGGTAGTCGAGCACTTCGACCTTCTTGATGCAGTCCTGCGCCAGCCGGGCCGCCGGGCCGCCGATCGAGCCGAGGTAGAAGCCGCCGTGCGCCTTGCACGCGTCGGCGACCTGCTTGGAGCGGTTCCCCTTGGCCAGCATGACGAAGGAGCCGCCGGCCGCCTGGAACTGGTCGACGTACGAGTCCATCCGGCCCGCGGTGGTCGGGCCGAAGGAGCCGGAGGCGTAGCCCTCCGGGGTCTTCGCCGGTCCCGCGTAGTAGACCGGGTGGTCCTTGACGTAGTCCGGCAGCGGCTTGCCCGAGTCCAGCAGTTCCTTGAGCTTCGCGTGCGCGATGTCCCGGGCCACGACCAGCGTGCCGGTCAGCGACAGGCGCGTCTTGACCGGGTACTTCGACAGCTCGTCGCGGATCTCGGCCATCGGGCGGTTCAGGTCGATCCGCACGACGTTGTCGTCGAGGTGCTCGTCCGTGGTCTCCGGCAGGAAGCGCGCCGGGTCCCGCTCGAGCTGCTCGAGGAACACGCCCTCGGGGGTGATCTTCGCGAGGGCCTGACGGTCGGCGGAGCAGGAGACCGCGATGGCCACCGGGAGCGAAGCGCCGTGCCGTGGCAGCCGGATCACCCGCACGTCGTGGCAGAAGTACTTGCCGCCGAACTGCGCGCCGATGCCGAGGCGCCGGGTGAGCTCGAAGACCTCCTGCTCGAACTCCCGGTCGCGGAAGCCGTGCGCCAGCATCGAGCCCTCGGTGGGCAGCGCGTCGAGGTAGTGCGCCGAGGCGTACTTCGCGGTCTTCAGCGCGAACTCGGCCGAGGTGCCGCCGATCACGATGGCCAGGTGGTACGGCGGGCAGGCGGCCGTGCCGAGCGAGCGGATCTTCTGCTCGAGGAAGGCGAGCATCGCCTTCGGGTTCAGGATGGCCTTCGTCTCCTGATACAGGTAGGACTTGTTCGCCGAACCGCCGCCCTTGGCCATGAACAGGAACTTGTACGCGTCGCCCGGGGCGGCGTAGAGCTCGATCTGCGCCGGGAGGTTGGAGCCGGTGTTCTTCTCCTCCCACATGTTCAGCGGCGCCATCTGCGAGTAGCGCAGGTTCAGCTTGGTGTACGCGTCGTACACGCCGTGGGCGATGTGCGCCTCGTCGTGCCCGTCGGTCAGCACGTTCTGGCCGCGCTTGCCCATCACGATCGCGGTCCCGGTGTCCTGGCACATCGGCAGCACCCCGGCCGCGGCGATGTTCGCGTTCTTCAGCAGGTCCAGCGCGACGAAGCGGTCGTTGGGGGAGGCCTCCGGATCGTTCATGATCGAGGCCAGCTGCCTGAGGTGGTCGGTGCGCAGGAAGTGCGCGATGTCGTGCATCGCCTCGGCCGTCAGCAGGCGCAGCGCCTCCGGCTCGACCTGCAGGAAGGTGCGGCCGGCCGCCTCGACCGTGGAGACGCCCTCGCTGGTCAGCAGGCGGTACTCGGTCTCGTCCTGGCCGGTCGGCAGCAGGTCGGAATAAGCGAACTCGGGCATTTCTACTACGCCTCCATAGACCCTTGACAGACCTCAGCGTCCTCGGTCAAAGCCTATGCCCGCGCACCGGGGCGAACCGGCCGTTCCCGGCGTGGCCTTGACCACGCTGCGCGCCGTCGGCGGAGGCCATATGACAGCAGACGTCATACGTATTATCATCGAGGCCATGACGGCGATATTGCAGACTCCGCACGACACCGGACCCATCCCCGTGTATGTCGAGCGCGAGGCCGCCGCCCCGGCCGAGCACCGCGCCAAGGGGACCGCGCTGATCCTGCTCGGCGTCGTGCTCATCGCCGTCAACCTGCGGCTTTCCGTCTCCGCGACCGGCGCGCTGCTGCACCGCCTGGACGGCTCGCTGCGGCTCGGCTCGGGCGTCGAGTCCTTCCTGACCGCCGTGTGGCCGCTGGCCTTCGCGGTCGGCGGCATCTCCGGCGCCTGGCTGGCCCGCCGCTTCACCGCGGGGACCGTGATCACCTGGGCGGTCGGCGCGCTGGTGGCCGGACAGGTCGTGCACAGCCTGCACGACACGCCCGCGCTCGTCTTCGGCTCCATCCTCGCCGGCCTCGGCATCGCGCTGGCGAACGTGCTGCTGCCGGTCGTCGTGCGGCAGTACTTCCCGGACCGGGTCGGCTCGGTCACCGGCCTGTACGCCATGGTGCTCTCGGGCGGCGCCGCGTTCGCCGCGCTCGCCTCGGTGCCGGTCGCCGACCACCTGAACAACGTGGACGCCGGGCTGGCGGTCTGGGTGATCCCGGCCGTGATCGGCCTCGCCGCCTGGATCGCCGCGCGGCCGCAGCGTGCCGCGCACCCGACCAACGCCGCCGCGGTCGAGCCCGCCGCGCATCTGCCGCTGCGTCAGCTGGCGCACAGCCGGCTGGCCTGGGCGATGGCCGCGCTCTTCGGCCTGCAGTCGATGGGTGCCTACGTCATCATGGGCTGGCTGCCGACGATCCTGTCCGACTCCGGGATGTCCGCGGGCAAGGCGGGCGTCGTGCTGTCCACGATCTTCTTCATCGGCATCCCGCTCAACTACGCGGTGCCGCACTTCGGTGCGCGGATGCGGGACCGGCGGCCGCTGCTGATCGGGCTGACGCTGGCGTCCCTGATCGGCTTCACCGGCCTGATCGTCGCTCCGGTCTCGCTGGTCTGGCTCTGGGCGTTCATCTTCTCCTTCGGCATGGCCATCTTCCCGCTGGTGCTCGCGCTCTTCCCGGTGCGCGGCGGCACCGCTCAGGGCACCGCGGCGCTGTCCACGTTCGCGCAGTCCATCGGCTACCTGATCGCCTCGGCCGCGCCGCTCGGCTTCGGCCTGCTGCACGACGCGACCGGCTCCTGGACCGTGCCGCTGCTGATCGTGGTGGTGTCCACCGCGCTGCAGGGGCTGGTGGGGCTCTACGTGGCCTCGCCCCGTCGAGGCACTGTATTGACAGGCGCGCGATGACCGTGTCTTAGCGGTGGTATTCATGAGACAGTTCCGGTCACGCAGGGCAAAGGGAAGCAGGTGAGTTCGATGAGCGAGCTGGCGGGGATTCGTCGCGGGTCGCTGTGCGATGAGGTCATCGCGCAGCTGCGCGAGCAGATCGCGTCGGGCACATGGCCGGTCGGCGAGCGCATCCCGCCGGAGTCGGAGCTCGTCGAGCGCCTGCAGGTCGGCCGCGGCACCGTCCGCGAGGCCATCAAGGCTCTGGCTCACATCGGGCTGCTCGAGGTCCGGCAGGGCGACGGCACGTACGTGAAGTCCCGCAGCGAACTCGCCGGGGCGCTGCGTCGTCAGATGCTGAACGTCACCGAGCGGCACGTGCAGGAGGTGCGGCGGGCGCTGGAGGTCGAGGGCGCGCGGCTGGCGGCGCAGCGGCGCACCGATGAGGATCTGGTCGCGATGGCAGCCGCGCTGGACGAGCGCGACGTGCACGCGAAGGCCGCGGCGGACCTCGGCCGCTGGGACGAGTCCTGGGGCGTGCCGTGGGTCGAGGCGGACGTGCGCTTCCACCAGGCCGTCGTCCTCGCCTCGCACAACCCGATGCTCGCCGAGATGTACATGGAGATGAGCGCCGAACTCTCCGCCCTGCTGCTCAGCGCCGCCGCGCAGGCTGACCACGAGCCGTACCTGGTACGCGGCCATCGCACGCTGCTCGACGCGATCCGCGTCGGCGACGAGCAGGCGGCCATCCTCGAGGCGGTGCACAACATCGAGGCGGCGCTGGACAAGCTCTCCTGATCCCTGAAATCGCCGATCGGCTAAGTTGGACCGGTGACCCCGCCCTTCTCCATGGATCCCGCCCCGCAGGACGACCGGAGGCTCGCGCTGCGCGCCTCCGACGCCGACCGCGACCACGTTGCCGCGCTGCTCGGCCAGGCCCTCTCGGAGGGCCGCCTGGACGCGGAGGAGCACTCGGAGCGGCTGGAGAGCGTGTACCAGGCCAAGACCCTCGGCGAGCTGCGCCCGCTGGTCGCCGACCTGCCGGTGAGCTTCACCCCGCCGACCGCGGGCGGCGCGCCCGCGGCTCGATCCGACCCGGCGTCACTCGCGAACATGCCCGTCACCGACTCCGTGATGGCCGTGTTCGGCGAGCAGAAGCGCCGCGGACGCTGGCTGGTGCGCAGCGGCCTGGACGCGAAGGCGATCTTCGGTTCGATCGAACTGGACCTGACCGAGGCCGTACTCGAACAGCGTGAGCTGACGATCTCGGCGACGTCGATCTTCGGCGAGGTGAAACTGATCGTGCCGGAGGGCGTCATGGTGGTCAACGAGGGCACCGCGATCCTCGGCGAGCGGAACATGGAGCTCCGCCAGGACCAGCCGTACACCGCCGACTCGCCGATCGTGCATGTCCGCGGGTTGACACTGCTCGGTAGCGTTGAGGCCAGACGCCCCAAGAAGAAGTGGTTCAAGAACCGATGAGCGCACAGCCGCTGTACGTCCACCGCGAGACCATCTGGTTCGACGAGCTCGACATGGTGGGCGTGATGCACAACGCGCGCTACGCGATCCACGTCGAGCGCGCGATGACCGCCTGGTACCACTCGCTCGCCGACGTCGACCCGTCCGACGGCCTGAACGTGGTCAAGCAGTACGACATCGAGTTCATCCAGCCGTTCACGCTGGAGCGCGGAGACCTCGTCGTCGAGGTCTCGCTCGAGCGGCGCGGCCGGACGAGCGCGGTGTTCTCGTTCCGCTGCCTGTCCTACCCGAAGGGCGAGGACGGTCCCGAGGTGCTGCACGCCCGGGGCATCCGCGCGATCGTGAAGGTCTCGCCCGGCGACCTGCGTCCCTCGCCGTGGTCCGAGAAGTTCCTCGCCGTGGTCGACGGCTGACCGCGCAGCCGGCCCCATATCCGAACCGCGGAGCTAACCCCGCATCAGGCTGTAGTCCGGCGCCTCGAGCGAGTTGTCGGCCAGCGTCTTGAGCAGCGCGATCAGGTCCTGATGCTGGTCCGGATCCCAGCCCTTGAGCTGCTCCTCCAGCAGTTGCAGCCGTACCGTGGACAACTTGTCGATGATCTGCTGACCCTGCGGAGTGAGCGTGAGCACGCCGTTCGTGTCCCGTTGCACGGTGCCCGCGTTGATCATCTTCTCCATCTTCGGGCGGATCTCGCCGATCGGCGCCTTGAGCCTCGCGCAGATCTGCTCCTCGGTCACCGGCCCGGCGTGGTGCAGCCGGAACAGGCCGTACGCGTGCGGCACGGAGATGTCCAGGTCCGCGCGCTCGATGACGCGTCCGTAGCGCTCCCAGACGTTCTGACGGCTCGACAGCTTCGTGACGAAGCGCTCGATCTCGGCCAGCGAGGTGCGGAACGTCGGCAGCCCGGAGGACTCGCCCAGGTCGGTCGAGCGCGTCGCGGTGCGCAGCGGGACCTCGCGCAGGAACAGCGCGAGCAGGAAGCCGACGAGCGCGATCGGCGAGGCGATCAGGAAGACGTGCGCGACGGACGTGGCGTAGATGTGCAGGAAGGGATCGCGCTCCACGGGCGGCAGTTTGTTGACGGCGGTCGGGTCGCCGAGGATCTGCTGCACCGGAAAGCCCTTGGCGAGCACGCCGTTGTGCAGCGAGGTGCTCACCTTGCTGGAGAGTTCGTTGTTGAGGACCGTGCCGAAGATCGACGCGCCGAACGAGCCGCCGATCGAGCGGAAGTAGGTCACGCCGGACGTGGCCACGCCGAGGTCCGCGTAGTCCACGTTGTTCTGCGTGGCGATCGTCAGCACCTGCATCGTGAGCCCGATGCCGAGTCCGAACACGACCATGTCCCAGCCGAGCGTCGTGGACCGCGTGTGTTCGTCGATCCGCGACATCAGGAACAGGCCGACCGCCATGCACACCGTGCCGACGATCGGATAGATCTTGTACCTGCCGAACTTGCTGATCAGCTGGCCGGTGCCGATCGAGGCGACCAGCAGACCGCCCATCATCGGCAGCAGCCGCAGACCGGAGACCGTGGGCGAATCGCCGTTCACCACCTGCATGAACAGCGGCAGGTAGGACAGGCTGCCGAACATGCACAGGCCGACGACGAAGCCGATCGCCGAGCACTGCGTGAACACCCGGTTCCGGAACAGCTTCAGCGGCATCACCGGTTCCGCCGCGCGCCGCTCCACCAGGATGAACAGGACGATCAGCACGGCCGCGCCGACCCCGCAGGCGTAGACCGGCGCGGAACTCCAGGCCCACGTGCTGCCGCCGAGGCTGGTGATCAGCACCAGGCATACCGACGCGGCGGCGATCAGGAACGTGCCGAGGTAGTCGATCTTCGGCTTGTGGTCGGGGTTCTTCTTCGTCAGCGCCACGGAGATGACGGCCAGTGCGATCGCGCCGATCGGCAGGTTGACGTAGAACACCCAGCGCCAGGAGAGGTTGTCCACCAGGAATCCGCCGAGCAGCGGTCCGAGCACCGACGCGACGCCGAACACGGCGCCGATCACGCCCTGGTACTTGCCGCGGTCCCGGGGCGGCACCACGTCGCTGATGATCGCCATCGAAAGCACCATCAGGCCGCCGCCGCCGATGCCCTGCAGCGCGCGGAAGGAGATCAGCTGCACCATGTTGTGCGCCTGGCCGCACAGCACCGAGCCGATCAGGAAGATCACGATGCAGACCTGGAATACGGTCTTGCGCCCGAACATGTCGCCGAGCTTGCCCCACAGCGGGGTGGTCGCCGTCGAGGCCAGCATGTACGCGGTGACCACCCAGGACAGGTGGTTGGCCCCGCCGAGGTCGCCGACGATCGTGGGCAGCGCCGTCGCCACGATCGTCTGGTCGAGGGCCGCCAGGAACATGCCCAGCATCACGCCGGCGAACACCAGCATGACCTTGCGGCGGCTCTCCTCGATCGGCGGAGTGCCGGTTTCCTCCTGCTGGGCCTGGTCGACAGCCACGGGCGGCCTCCGTCTCGGCGCTCGACTCCTCTGCTTACACCAGGGGAGCACCGCCGTGACGAGGCCGCCCGCGGGGTCGTCCGAACGGGCGTCAGTTCGGTGGGTTTATCCGCTGTCGCCTTAGCTTCGGGTTCGCAAGCTCACCCGAAATCGACCGAACTGTAGGTACGCAGCTTCGTCAGTTGGTGCTCCGACTCGATACGGCGCACGGTACCGCTCTTGGAGCGCATGACAAGAGAGGTCGTCACCGCGCCTCCTGAGCGGTAGTGCACACCGCGCACCAGTTCGCCGTCCGTGATGCCGGTGATGGCCACGAAGCAGTTCTCGCCGGTGACCAGATCGTCGGTGCTCAGCACCCGGTCCAGGTCGTGCCCGGCGTCGATCGCCTTCGTCCGCTCCGCGTCGTCCTTCGGCCACAGCCGGCCCTGGATCACGCCGCCGAGGCACTTGATGGCCGTCGCCGCGATGATGCCCTCCGGCGTGCCGCCGATGCCGAGCAGCAGGTCCACGCCGGTGCCCGGGCGCGTCGCCATGATGGCGCCGGCCACGTCGCCGTCCGAGATGAACTTGATCCGCGCGCCGGCCTCGCGCACCTCGCGCACCAGGCCCTCATGCCGCGGCCGGTCCAGGATGACGACCGTCACCTCGCTCGCCGAGCCGCCCTTGGCCCGCGCCACCGCCTGGATGTTGTGCGCGACCGGGGCGGTGATGTCGACCGAGTCGGCCGCCTCGGGACCGGCGACCAGCTTCTCCATGTAGAACACGGCGGAGGGGTCGTACATCGCGTGCCGCTCGGCCAGCGCGATCACCGCGATGGCGTTCGGCATGCCCTTGGCGTTGAGCGTGGTGCCGTCGATCGGGTCCACGGCCACGTCGCACTCCGGGCCGTCCCCGTTGCCGACCTGCTCGCCGTTGAACAGCATGGGCGCGTTGTCCTTCTCGCCCTCGCCGATCACCACGACGCCGCTCATCGAGACCGTGTTGATCAGCCTGCGCATCGCGCCCACCGCCGCGCCGTCCGCGCCGATCTTGTCGCCGCGGCCCACCCAGCGGCCCGCCGCCAGCGCCGCGGCCTCGGTCACCCGGACCAGTTCGAGTGCCAGGTTCCGGTCGGGTACCTCGGGCTGTGTGTTCGTCATCTGCAGTCCTTCCGCACGGGACTCGGGTCAGATCGTCGGATCGTCAGGTTGGATCGTCCGCTTGGATCGGAGGGTCGGATCATCATCGGACGTGGGGTTGCCGGCCGAGGGGTGCCGGTTCGATGATCCTACTGCCCACCCGGTGTACGGCCAGGGGGAGCGCCTTGCGATGATGGACGGCATGGCGAAGAACGGCCCGTCCAGGTTGCGCACGACCGTGCGGGACATGATCCTTTCGATGACCCTGATCGTGCTGCCGATCCTGGCGGTCATCTGGCTGATGCCCGCCACCCACTCCGCCTCGCCGGTGGCGACGGTGTCGAGCGGCGACTACCAGGCCATGCTGACGGCCGCCCGCGGCTCGCTCCCGTTCAGCGCGCTCAGCCCCACCGGCCTGCCCGCCGGCTGGGAGCTGACCTCCGACGACTACCAGCCGGAGGGCGTCACCGCCGCCGACTGGCACCTCGGCTACCAGACGCCGTCCGGCAAGTACGCCGCCTTCGAGCAGACCACCCTGACCGTCGGCCAGTTCCTCAGCTCCGCCTCCTCCAACGCCGAGAAGTCCGGCTCCGTCCAGGTGGCCGGCGAAAGCTGGACGGAGTACACCGGCACCGCGCCCGCCGCCTACAAGACCCTGCTCTTCCGCCGGACCGCCGACGGCAAGAGCCTCCAGATCATCGCCGGCTCCGCGCCGATGGCCGAGCTGCAGACCCTGGCAAGCTCCCTGAAGGCCTGAGCGGCCGCGGCGGGTAGTCGCGGGCGGCCTTGCGGTGCGCAATGATTCGCTCCGCTTCGCGGGGCCCACATCCGGGCCGATTCCCTACCCCGCCCACTCGGGCGGGGTGTGCTCCGACGCACCCGCCCCAGCGGCCTCGCTTTCCTGAGGGGTTTTCAGTTCTCCCCGTTCGCGCTCCCGTTCTGCGCCCCCAATGCCGCGTCGAGCCGGGCGCGCGCGCCGTCGAGCTTCGCTTGGCAGTGCGCCGCGAGCGCCTCGCCGCGCTCCCATAGCGCCAGTGAATCCTCCAAGGCCAGGCCACCGGCCTCCAGTTTCTGCACCGCGCTGATCAACTCGTCGCGCGCCTGCTCGTAGCCGAGCGAGGAGATCTCTTCCGTAGTCATGGCCTCCACGATAGATTCCCCTACGGACAGAAACCGGGGAGGCACGTATGGGAGTCGTGGTACGACGCGCGTCTGTCGAGGACGCTTGGGAGCTGACCCGATTGCGCCGGGTGATGCTCAAGCACTTCCAGGAGATCCACGACGATCTCTGGGAGTACTCATGCAAGGATGCGTTCGAGCAGGCCCTCGCCGATCCGGACGGAATGATCCAGGCCTTCGTGGTGGACGCCGGGGACTTCCCCGGGAAGCTGGCCGCCTGCTCGATCGGCCTGATCCAGCAGCGGCTGCCCAGCCCGGACAACCACTCGGGACTGATCGGCTACATCCAGAGCGTCTCGACCGATCCGGACTACCGGCGGCGCGGGTACGCGCGAGCCGTGGTCGAGTCGACGCTCGAGTGGCTGGACAGCTGCGGTGTGCCGAAGACCGAGCTCACCGCGTCCTCGATGGGCGACGACCTGTACCGCGAGCTCGGCTTCTCCGACCTGCAGTACGGCACCCACCTCAGTCGTTGGCTGCCTGCCCAGGTGTAATCGTCGGTGTGGTCGTTTGCGTATCGGCGGGAGTAGCGGTGGTCACGGACACGGCCAGCCGGCCCGCGGCGAGCCGGACGCCGAGTTCCTGACCCGTCGTCACTTCAGCGGCGTCTCGCACGACCGAGCCGTCGGCCGCCTGCACGATCGCGTAACCGCGCTCGAGCGTCTTGAGGGGCGAGAGGGCGCGCACCCGGGCGAGCGTGTGTTCGAGCACCTCGGAATCCCGCGCGATCCGGTGCTCCAGGGCGCGGCGCGTCCGTCCGCTCGCATCCTTCAGTTCCTGCTCGCGGCGGTCGATCATGTCGTACGGCGCGGCCAGCACCGGCCGGGACCGGCAGTTCGCCAGCGCCCGCTCCTCGCGCTCCAGCATCCGCTCGATGGCGCCGCGCATCCGCTCGCGGGCCGTCCCTACCCGCTCCTGCTCCTCGCGCACGTCCGGCACGATCCGCTTCGCCGCGTCCGTCGGCGTGGAGGCGCGCAGGTCGGCGACCAGGTCGAGTAGCGGCGAGTCCGGCTCGTGCCCGATCGCCGAGACCACCGGCGTGCCGCACGCCGAGACGGCCAGCAGCAGCAGCTCGTCCGAGAACGGCAGCAGGTCCTCGACCGAGCCGCCGCCGCGCGCGATCACGATCACATCCACCTCGGGATGCGCGTCCAACTCCTTCAGCGCGCCGACGACCTGCGGCACGGCCGTGGCCCCCTGCACCGCGACCTCGCGCACCTCGAAGCGCACCCCCGGCCAGCGCCGCCGCGTGTTCTCAAGCACGTCCTTCTCCGCGGCCGACGCCCGGCCCGTGATCAGGCCGATGAGCTGCGGCAGGAATGGCAGCGGCTGCTTGCGGCCCGGCTCGAACAGGCCCTGCGCGCCGAGCTTCTGCTTGAGCTGCTCGATCCGCGCCAGCAGCTCGCCGATGCCGATCTGCCGCAGCTCCTGCAGCTGCAGCGAGAACTGGCCGCGGCCCCGGTAGAAGGCCGGCTTGGCCCGGATCACCACGTGCTGGCCCTCGGCCGGCGCCGGGATGATCTGCTCGTAGACCCCGCGCATGCAGGTGACCGACATCGACACGTCCTGCGCCGGGTCACGCAGCGTCAGGAAGACCACTCCCGCGCCCGGACGGCGGCTGATCTGCGTGATCTGCCCCTCCACGTGGATCACGCCGAGCCGGTCGATCCACTGCGCCACCAGCGTCGCGACCTTCGCCACCGGCACCGGTTCGTCGAAGGAGCTCTCCAAAGCCATGGCCCAACACTAGAGCGCCGCGCCGACAGCACGTCGACACCGTGGCGGCAGCACGCCGGACGCGCCCCGAAGCGGGAAACGGATGTGCAAACGTCGTGAAGATCACGCGGCCGGGCTAGGGACCGGGGCGGCACCGGAATACCATGGGTGCATGGTCTCTGCTCCGGTTTCCGCCGACCCCGTCCCCCGCAAGAGAGTGCTACTCGCCGCGCCGCGCGGCTATTGCGCGGGTGTGGACCGCGCGGTGCAGACCGTCGAGAACGCGCTCGAGCGCTTCGGCGCCCCCGTCTACGTGCGCAAGGAGATTGTGCACAACAAGCACGTCGTGCAGACCCTCGAGGAGCGCGGCGCGATCTTCGTCGAGGAGAACCAGGAGGTCCCCGAGGGCTCCCTGGTGATCTTCTCGGCGCACGGCGTCGCCCCGGGCGTGCACGAGAGCGCCAAACAGCGCAACCTGCGCACCATCGACGCGACGTGCCCGCTGGTGACGAAGGTGCACAAGGAGGCCGTGCGCTTCGCCGACGAGGGTTACGACATCCTGCTCATCGGGCACGAGGGCCACGAGGAGGTCATCGGCACCACCGGCGAGGCCCCCGAGCACATCAAGCTGGTCGACGGGCCCGAGTCGGTCGACTCGATCGAGGTGCGCGACCCGGCGAAGGTCGCCTGGCTCTCGCAGACCACGCTCTCGGTGGACGAGACCCAGCAGACCGTCGCCAAGCTCAAGACGCGCTTCCCGCTGCTGCTCGACCCGCCGTCCGACGACATCTGCTACGCGACGCAGAACCGGCAGATCGCGGTCAAGCAGATCGCCGGAGAGTGCGACCTGCTGCTCGTCGTCGGCTCGAAGAACTCCTCGAACTCGGTACGGCTCGTCGAGGTCGCGCTGGAGGTCGGCGTGCCCGCGTCGTACCTGGTGGACTTCGCCGACGAGGTGGATCCGGCCTGGTTCGAGGGCGTGAACACGGTCGGCCTCACCTCGGGCGCGTCGGTGCCGGAGAACCTGGTGCAGGACGTCCTCGAGCTGCTCGCCGAGCACGGCTACGCGGACGTCGAGGAAGTGCGTTCGGCGCAGGAGAAGCTGCTGTTCGCGCTCCCGCACGAGCTGAAGAGGCTGTAGTCACCTGCGGGTACGGAGCCGACGTCCCCCGCGCGCCGCGCGCACGCAGAGGATGACCGCCGAGAGCGCCGTGCCGATGTAGAGCGCCTTGGCCTTCGCGGCGAGCAGTTCGACGATGGTCGCGAGCAGGCCGAGCAGTCCCGGACCGAAGGACTCCGGCATCAGCTTGGCCAGCAGGATCATCGAGATCGCGAAGGCGATCGGCGGTGCGACGAGCGCGGCGTACCAGTCCGCGCCGCGCACCCGGCTCGCGGTGTATCCGCAGGCCGCGATGTAGAGCGCGGCGACCGCCCAGTCCGGACCGCCGACCAGGAAGAAGTCGAGCAGCGAGCCGAGCACGCAGCCGGCCAGCAGCACCAGCGCCACGCCGAGCCCCGTCAGCGGTCCGACGCCGTGTGAAGCCGAGCCAGGCCGGTAGGCAGTCGGCCGCGGTGCTCTGGCCCGCGGCAGCTGCTGCCGATAAGCGGGGGCGCGGTTCTGACTCATACGTATAACAGTACGAGCTGACACGCCGACAGAAGGCCTGCGACGCACCCTCGAATCAATCGCTCACTCGGGCGGCTGAGCGACCGCCCTCGCCGCGGTGTCCAGGCTCCGGGCGCTCGGCGGCTGACCGTCGTCGAGGCCGAGTTCGCGCAGTCGGCGGGCCGTCACCAGGAGCCGCGTGTCGAGCGAGCCGACCGCCCGGTTGTACGCCGCGACCGAGGCGCCGAGCGAGCGGCCGACCGTGTCCAGCGCCTCGGTGAACACCCCGATCCGGTCGTAGAGCTCACGGCCGAGTTCGACGATCGTCCGGGCCTCGCTGGCGAGCGTGTCCTGCGTCCAGGCGTACGCCACCGTACGCAGCAGCGTGATCAGCGTTATCGGGCTGGCCAGCACGACCTTGCGCTCCGCCGCGTACTCGACGAGCTCCGGGTCGGCGCTCAGCGCGTGCGAGAGGAAGGCCTCGCCGGGCACGAAGAGCACGACGAACTCGGCGGTCGGCGCCCCGGCCGCCGCCATCCGCTTCCAGTAGGCGCGCGAGGCGAGCGTGTCGACGTGCGCCCGGAGCTGCTTGGCGTGCGCGCGCAGCCGCTCCTGGCGGGTGACCTCGTCCGCCGCCTCCGCCGCCTCCAGGAACGCGCCGAGCGGGACCTTGGCGTCCACCACCACGTGCTTGTCCCCGGCCAGGTGCACGACGAGGTCAGGCCGCGCGGTGCCGAAGGCCGGCCCGCTCCCGTCGCCCGAATCAGCACCCTCCTGGGCCGGGATGACCAGCTGCTCGGTGAAATCGCAGCGGTCCACCAGACCCGCCAGCTCGACCGCGCGACGCAGGTGCAGTTCGCCCCAGCGGCCGCGCACCTGCGGCGTGCGCAGGGCCGTGACCAGTGCCGCCGTCTGCCCGCGCAGCTCCTCCCCGGTCGTGCGCACGTCCTCGATCTGCCGGGCGAGCGCCGCCTGGGCGGCCACCCGGCCCTGCTCGATCTCGCGCAGCCGGTCGTCGAGGTGCCGCAGCGACTCGTGGATCGGCGCGCTGGCCTGAGCCAACTGCCGGTCCGCGGTCTCCAGCAGCACCCGCGCGGTGCCGTCCAGGGCGGCGGACGTGGCCGGATCCGCCCGCGTGGCCCGCCGCGAGCGCTCCCACAGCAGGCCGAGGGCCGTGCCGAGAACCAGACCGAGCAGCAGGAGGAGGAGCGCGCCGAGAGTCACTCCGTCATTCAACTAGACTTGCTGTTCATGGGTCTGCAAATCGGTATCGTCGGCCTGCCCAACGTGGGCAAGTCGACCCTTTTCAACGCGCTGACGAAGAACGACGTGCTGGCGGCGAACTATCCCTTCGCCACCATCGAGCCGAACGTCGGGGTGGTCGGCGTGCCGGACCCGCGGCTGGCCACGCTGGCCGAGATCTTCAAGTCCGAGCGCGTGCTCCCGGCCACGGTGGACTTCCTGGACATCGCCGGCATCGTCAAGGGCGCCTCCGAGGGCCAGGGCCTCGGCAACAAGTTCCTGGCCAACATCCGCGAGGCCGACGCCGTCTGCCAGGTCATCCGCGTCTTCACGGACCCGGACGTGGTCTTCGCCGACGACAAGAGCGCCCCGGACCCCGAGTCCGACATCGAGACGATCAACACCGAGCTGATCCTCGCGGACCTGCAGACGATCGAGAAGGTCCTGCCGCGCCTGCAGAAGGAGGCGCGGATGAAGAAGGAGCTCGCCGAGAAGGTCGCCGCCGTCGAGCAGGCGCAGAAGCTCCTGGAGACCGGCACCACCGTCTTCGCCGCCCGCCTCGACCCGGCCCCGCTGCACGACCTGCACCTGCTCACCGCGAAGCCGTTCATCTACGTCTTCAACCTCGACTCCGACGAACTCGCGAACGAGGAACTCAAGCAGGAGCTCAGGACCCTGATCGCCCCCGCCGAGGCCATCTTCCTCGACGCCAAGATCGAGTCCGAATTGATCGAGCTCCCCGAGGACGAGGCTCTCGAACTGCTTCAGTCCATCGGCCAGGAGGAGTCCGGCCTCAGCCAGCTCGCCCGCGTCGGCTTCGACACCCTCGGCCTGCAGACGTACCTGACCGCCGGTCCCAAGGAAGCCCGCGCCTGGACCATCAAGAAGGGCGCCACCGCCCCCGAGGCGGCCGGCGTCATCCACACCGACTTCCAGCGCGGCTTCATCAAGGCCGAGATCGTCTCCTACGACGACCTCGTCGCCTGCGGCTCCGTCCCCGAGGCCCGCGCCAAGGGCAAGGCCCGCATCGAGGGCAAGGACTACGTCATGGCCGACGGCGACGTCGTCGAATTCCGCTTCAACGTGTAGCGGCAGGGGAAGGCGGCGGCGGAATGATCCACAATGAATCTTCCCGCGAGCGCATGATCGAAAGCTAAGATCGTTTCCGTAGCGTTTCGAATTCCCTTAAACCTCAACGGCCTTTCCCAGCTTGTGATCGTGCGGCTCTTGTCACGCGCCGGGTGGGAGAGTACTAACTCCAGGTAGTACTTTCCGCCTGCCCGGCGATCTCGTGCTACCCGCAGACCGCTCGGGCCATCCTGGGGAAGGACCCACGAAGTATGGCCCCTGAGATATCTCGCGCGCGCGTGCGCCGACGGCGGTTGTGCGCCGCCTCGCTCGCCGCGGCAGCGCTGACCGGCTCGTTCGTCACGGCGACCGCGGCTTCGGCGACGACGGGCGCGGCTGCCGCGACCGCGAGCGTCGCCGGCACGGCGCCCACCTGGGCTACTCGATCCGCCGATCGCGGAGCGGTGGCCGCCGGGAGTTCGGTCACCTCCACCGTCTACCTGGCGAGCCAGGACCAGGCAGGGCTGGAGGCCTACGCCGCCGCCGTCTCCACGCCCGGGAACGCGCTCTACCACCGCTATCTGAGCACCAGCCAGTTCCAGAGCCGCTACGGCACGACGACGGCGCAGGTCACGGCAGTCGAGTCGTGGCTGCGGTCGGCGGGGCTGCACGCGGTCTCCGCCGACGGCCACTCCGTCGAGGTCTCCGGCACGGCCGCGCAGACCGAGGCGGCGTACGGCACGTCACTGCACTCCTACGCGGTGAAGGGCAAGACCTACCGCGCGCCCTCGTCGGACGCGAAGGTGCCGTCCTCGATCGCCGCGGACGTGCTGACCATCGACGGTCTGAGCAGCATGTCCACGATCATGAAGCCGTCCAGCCTGGTCAGCACCGCGCAGGTGGAGACTCAGATCACCGGGCAGAAGCCGACGATGACGAAGAGCGCTGACGGCGCGTACTACGTCGGACAGACTCCGTGTTCCAGCTACTACGGCCAGGCCAAGGACACCAACGCCCCGGCCGAGAACGGGACCAAGGACAACCCGTACGTCGTGTGCGGGTACGTCCCGAGCCAGCTGCGCAGCGCGTACGGCGTCGGCGGTGTGAACGGCCGCGGCGTGACGGTTGCGATCATCGACGCCTATGGCAGCGGCGACATCCTCTCCGACGCCAACATGTACGCGGTCAACCAGGGCGACCAGGCGTTCAAGTCCGGCCAGTTCCTCGACACCGAGACCCCGTCCCTGTGGACCGCGCAGAGCGCGTGCGGCGGAGCGGCCGGCTGGTCGCCCGAGGAGCACATCGACGTCGAGTCCGTGCACGCGATGGCCCCCGGCGCGACCGTGCACTACTACGCCTCCAACTCCTGCAACGACTCCGACATGCTCGCCGCGCTGCAGCAGATCGTGGACACGCACTCGGCCGACATCGTCTCCAACTCCTGGGGCGAGCCCGTCTTCTCCACCACCGGCAATCTGGCGGCGACGGTGATGGCCGAGTACGACCAGGTGCTGATGCAGGCCGCGGCCGAGGGCATCGAGATGAACTTCTCGTCCGGCGACTGCGGCGCGGAGATCCCGACCACCGGCTGCGGCACGAACGACACCTCGTCGCAGCCGCAGACCGACTGGCCGTCCTCGTCCGCGTGGGCGACCTCGGTCGGCGGCACCAGCGTCGCGATCGGCAAGCACGGCCAGGCGGAGTGGAACACGGCCTGGGGCACCGACATCTTCCTCAACGAGAGCACCGGCTGGACCGAGTACGGCTGGTACTTCGGTGGCGGCGGTGGCACCAGCGCGACGGTGGCCCAGCCGTGGTACCAGCGGTGGGTCGTGCCGAACTCGCTGGCCACGACGCTGCCGACCGGCGTCACCACCAGTACGAAGATGCGCGTCACGCCCGACGTGTCGATGGACGCCGACCCGTACACCGGCTTCCTGGTCGGCCAGACGCAGCAACTGCCCGACGGCAGCACCGGCTACGGCGAGTCCGCCTGGGGCGGCACCAGCCTGGCCAGCCCGCTGTTCGCCGGTCTGCAGGCGGACGCGATGGAACTGCAGGGCTACCAGCCGATCGGCTTCGCCAACCCGGCGATCTACGCGCGGTCCGGCAGCTTCGCGTACGACGACGTGACGGGCAATGGCCCGGGCACCAAGGCGTACAACGACATGCCGACCTCGGACGGCACCGGCACCGCGTACGCGGTCACCTTCGGCGACACGCAGATCCTCGCGGCCACCCGCGGGTACGACGACGTCACCGGCGTCGGCACGCCGAACCCGTTGTACCTCTGGTCGCACCTGATCTGGTAGCGGAGCACGGATGAAACGCGATGGCCGTCCCCGGCGGGGACGGCCATCGCGCTGTCTCCGAGCTCAGGACGAGGTGGCGTGGGTGACCGCGAAGACGATCAGCAGGATCCAGCCGAGGAGGCCGACGAGGCTGACGATCAGTCCGGCCTTGGAGGTGCCCGAGGGCTGGCCCTGGCCGGCCCGGGAGAGCCCGATGCCGCTGAAGATGATGCCGAAGATCAGCAGGCAGGGCAGGAACAGGCCGATGATGCCGAGCGTGAGCCCGGCGGTGCCCATCCCGTTGCTCTGCGGGTACTGCGGCTGCGGTGCCTGCGGGTAGCGGTAGCCGGTGCCCTGCGGCGCGGTGCCGGGCCGCGGGCCGTACGAGCCGCCCTGCTGCGGCGGGAACGGACGCTGCTGGGGCTGCGGCGGCACGGGCGTCTGCCGCGGCGGGGTCTGCGGGTAGCCCTGCGGCTGCTGGAACATCTGCTGCGGCGGGCCTAACGGCCGATTCGGCTGGCTGTTCGGCGGCGCGAACGTCGGGTTCCGCGGATTCGACGGATTCGACGGATTCGAGGGCGGCCCGAACTGGTTGTGCGGACTCGAGGAGACCGGCGGCGGGCCGAACGTCGGATTCTGCGGGTTCGAGGGGTGCGACGGCGGACCCGACTGCGGCTGCGGGAACGGCGGCGCGAAGGTCGGCGCCTGCGGCTGCTGCGGCCCGGGCGGCGGCAGCCTGTCGAACGCGGCCGACGCCGTGGTCAGCGCCTCAGTGGCCTGAGTCAGGATCTCCTGCGTCACGTTCCCGGGCAGCCAGCCGGGCGCCGGCTTCTCGCCGGGCTCGAGCTCGAGCTCGGCCACCAGTTCCGCGGCCGAGGGGCGGGAGCCGGGTTCCCGCGACAGCGCGTGCGAGACCGGCACCGCGATCGCGTCCGCGAGGTCCGGAGCGACGGTCGGGCCGACGGCGAGCGCCCGCGCGTACAGCTCCTGCGCGCCGCCGCGGCCGTACGGGCCCGCCGCGGTCGCCGCGTAGTGCAGGATCGCGCCGAGCGAGAACACGTCGGAGGCCGGCCCGAACTCGCCGGTGACCAGCTGCTCCGGCGCCATGTACGGCGGCGAACCGGCGACCATGCCGGTCTTCGTCAGCCCCTCGTCGCCGACGCCGCGCGCGATGCCGAAGTCGATCACCTTCGGGCCCTGCGCGGTCAGCAGCACGTTGCCCGGCTTGAGGTCCCGGTGCACCAGGCCTACGGCGTGGATCGCGGCGACCGCGCGGGAGACGCAGACCCCGAGCATCCGCACCGAGTCGGCGGACATCGGCCCGTACTTGCGCACCGCGTCCTCGACCGAGATGCCCGGCACGTACGCGGTGGCCAGCCACGGCACCGCCGCGGCCGGGTCGGCGAGCACGACCTCGGCGATGTACTCGTCGCGCACCCGCAGCGCCGCGTTGACCTCCTGCGTGAAGCGGGTGCGGAACTCCGGATCGGCCGCCAGTTCCCCGTGAATCGTCTTGACCGCCGCGTGCCGCCCCGAGCCCTCGTCCCGCCCCAGGTACACCCGGCCCATGCCGCCCCGGCCGAGCCGCGCCACGAGGCGGAACGGGCCTATCCGGGCCGGATCCTGCGCGGTCAATGCTTCCATGAGATCCCCAACCCACGACAAAGATTCGGGGCCCATTGAATCGACACCGGGGCACGCCGCGCAAGTCGCCGCCCGGCATATCAATATTCTTGTGTGGCTGCCCGCGTCGGGACACTCCGGCGCCGCGCTCTAGTCAGAGTCCTGATTCCTCACGCCATCGTGGCCAGGATCTCCTCGACGGTGCCGAGCGTGGTGTGCGGGTGCAGGAAGGCGAAGCGGCCCACCGTCTCGCCCTCCCAGCCGGTCGGGGTGACGAAGGCGATCTGGCCGGCGAGCAGGCGGTCGGACCAGGCCTGGTAGTCCTCGGCGCTCCAGCCCTTGCGGCGGAACAGGACCGAGGACAGCTCGGGCTCGCGGATCAGCTCGAGTTCCGGGTGGCGGCGGATCAGCTGCGCGGACTCGCGGGCCAGGGTGAGCGCCGCCTCGATGGCCTGCGCGTAGGCGTCGGTGCCGTGCACGGCCAGCGAGAACCAGAGCGGAAGGCCGCGGGCCCGGCGGGTCAGGTGGTACGCGTAGTCGGTCGGGTTCCACTCGTCCGGGGTGTCCATGTGGATCACGTCGAGGTACGACGCGTCCTGGGTGTGCACCGCCTTCGCGAGCTTCGGGTTCTTATACACCAGCGCCGCGCAGTCGAAGGGGGCGAAGAGCCACTTGTGCGGGTCCACCACGAACGAGTCGGCGTGTTCGATGCCGTCGTATCGGGCGCGCACGCTCGGCGCGAACAGGCCGGCGCCGCCGTACGCGCCGTCGACGTGGAACCAGAGGTCCCGCTCCTTGGCGATCTCGGCGACGCCCTCGAGGTCGTCGATGATGCCGGCGTTGGTGGTGCCCGCGGTGGCGACGACGCCGATCACCGGGATGCCGCTGTCGTCCGCCGCCAGGGTCGCGCGCAGGTTCGCGCCGGTCAGCCGGTGGTCGTCGCTCGGCACCACGAGAGGCTCCACGCCGATGATCCGCAGCGTGTTGCCGATGGACGAGTGCGCCTGGTCGCTCACCGCGATCCGCACCGGGTCGTAGGGGCCCAGGCCCAGCCGCGTCCTGGCCGTGTCGCGGGCCACGACGAGCGCCGAGAGGTTGCCGGCCGAGCCGCCGGTGACGAAGCAGCCGCCCGCCTCCGCGCCCATCCCGGCCATATCCGCGATCAGTCGCAGCACCTGGTTCTCCGCGGCGATCGCGCCCGAGGCCTCCAGCCAGGAGATGCCCTGCAGCGACGCGCAGGAGACGACCATGTCGAACAGCAGCGCGGCCTTCGTCGGCGCGGCGGGGATGAAGGACAGGAACCGCGGGCTGTCGCAGGAGATCACCGCCTGGGACAGGTGGTCGTCGTACACGGACAGCACCCGCCGCGGGTCGTGCCCGGCCGGGCCGATCAGCCCGGCCAGCACCGATTCCAGCTTGTCCTTGCGGCCCGGATGGTCCAGTGGGACCGGGTCGAGCTGGAGCCGCTCGCGCATGTAGTCGAAGATCAGGTCGGCGAGTTCGGCGTCGTAAGCGTGCATGCTGGGCATGAACCCCAGTATCTCCGCCCTCATGAACCCCGCCGCAACTCGCGAGCTGTAATCGGTTCGGCCGCGGAGCCTGGCACCATGGAGCTCATGACCGAGCCGCAGTCGCCGCGTGAACCGCTCATCCCCGTCGTCGCCGCCGTGATCGAGCGCGACGGACGCTTCCTCGGCGCCCGCCGCACCGAGCCGGAGTCGTTCAAGGGGCTGTGGGAGTTCCCCGGCGGCAAGGTCGAGCCGGGTGAGGACGACGTGGCCGCGCTGATCCGGGAGTGCCTCGAGGAGCTCGGGGTGGAGATCGCGGTGGGCGAACCGGTCGGCCCCGAGTACCTCTCGCCGAACGGCCGCTACCTGGTGCGCACGTACCGGGCCGAACTGCTCTCCGGCGAACCCGCGCCGATCGAGAGCCACGACGAGGTGCGCTGGTTCACGGCCGGAACGCCCGAGGTGCGCGAGGTGCCCTGGCTCGAGGGAGACTACGTGATCCTCGATGCGCTCGACGCTGAAGTGGTCCCCGGGACCCGGGTGGCGTAAAACACGTCGAAAGTCCTATTAAACGGGTTGTCTCGGGGGATGAGGAGGGTGTAAGGCTCGTCCCGAACGACCCCAGGATCCGCTCCTATGCCCAGCACCTCCTCGGCACCCGAGGTGGCCGGAGTGCGCGTCGCGTACCGGCGCCGCACCGGCCTGACCGGGGCGAAAGGCGGCGACTGGGCGGATTCGCTGGGTCTGCCCGGCAATCGGCTGGTGCTCGTGGTGGGCGACGTGCTCGGCGGGGACCTGCCCACGCCACCCTCGGTGGCCGACCAGTTCCGCAGTGCGACGAGAGTGCTGACCCAGATGGATCTCAGCCCGGCGCAGGTGCTGCATCGGCTCGACGTGCTCGCCGCATCCCTCGGGGACGAATACACCAGCACCTGTGTGTACGTCAGCTGCGACCTGTCCGACGGCACCGCGGTGTTCGCCTCCGCCGGACACCTGCCGCCGCTGCTGCGCACGCCCTACGACCCGGCGTACCGCGTCGCGCTGCCGATCGGCCCGCCACTCGGTGTCGGCGGCGGCGAGTTCGAGGAGCGGCAGTGCACGATCCCGCCGGGCTCGCTGCTCGCGCTCTACACCGACGGGCTGCTCGGACACGCGCTCGGCGAGGACGCCGACGGCGCGATCGCCGAACTCGGACGGCTGCTCGACAAGGCCGAGGACGTTCCCGACGAGCAGTTGGACCAGACCTGCGAGCACATCAGCCACACGATGCTCGGGAACGGCGAG
Source organism: Actinospica sp. (assembly GCF_035552695.1). NCBI lineage: Bacteria > Bacillati > Actinomycetota > Actinomycetes > Catenulisporales > Actinospicaceae > Actinospica > Actinospica sp. Next base: position 33,533 of record NZ_DASZKT010000279.1, on the reverse strand, counting down.
CACACCGGCGACGCCACCCTCGTGCTCGCCAAGCTGGGCCGGCTGCCGGAGGCCGATGCCGCCGCGTGGACCCTCACCGCCCGGCCCACCGCCGTGGCCCAAGCCAGAGACCTGATCCGGGACCGGCTGCTCGCCTGGGGTCTGCAAGGACTCGCCGACGTGGTCGAACTGCTGGTCAGTGAGCTGGTGACGAACGCGCTGCGATACGGCATCGCGCCCTTCGGGCTGCGGATGACCCGCGACTCCGCGAACGTCATGATCGAGGTCTCCGACGGCAACCCGACGGTGCCGCGGCTGCGCAACGTCCAGGTCGGCGACGAGGGCGGCCGCGGCCTGCACCTGGTGGACGAGCTCTCGACGGACTGGGGAGTGCGCAGCCACCCCCAGGGCAAGACCGTCTGGTTCACCCTGGGGATAGCCAACTGACCGAGCGACTGACGGCGGCTCAGCTCGCCTCGGTTCCGATCGAGAGCCCGACCGAATCAGCCCGAGTACGGCAGCGCCGCCAGGCCCATCTCCGCGGGGGAGGAGAGCAGCCGGTGCTGCGGCACGGCCCGGACCGTGTAGCCGAACGGCCCGGACTGCTCGAGGTCGATCACGCCCTCGTAGCGGTTCCGGCCGATCTCGTCCACGCCCAGGTGGGTGAGCTGCGCGATCGAGGACGAGCGCAGCTGGTCGTCCTCGTCCACCCGGCCGAACACGGCCTGCACCTGCACCTCGTCCGGGGCCAGCTCGCCGATCTGCACCAGCGCCCTGATCCGCAGCCCGCCGCCGAGCCTCGGCCGGCGGCCGCCCTCGCCAGCGTCGTCCGGCTCGGCGTCCACGTGCTCGATCGCCACGTGCGGCCACATCCGGCGCACCCTGGTCGTCCAGGCGGCGAGCTCCCGCGAGCCGGCGTAGTCCTCGGCCGCCGCGGCCCGGCTGGAGCGCGCGGCGGGCTCGTAGAGCCGCTGCACGTAGTCCTGCACCATCCGGCCGGCCAGCACCTTCGGGCCGAGGCTGGTCAGCGTGTGCCGCACCATCTCGATCCAGCGGGTCGGCAGTCCGGCCGCGTCCCGGTCGTAGAAGCGGCGGGCCACCGAGTGCTCGATCAGGTCGTAGAGCGCCGACGCCTCCAGCTCGTCACGCCGGTCCGGGTCCTCCACGCCGTCCGCGGTCGGGATCGCCCAGCCGTTCTCGCCGTCGTACCACTCGTCCCACCAGCCGTCCTTGATCGACAGGTTGAGACCGCCGTTCAGCGCCGACTTCATGCCCGAGGTGCCGCAGGCCTCCAGCGGGCGCAGCGGGTTGTTCAGCCACACGTCGCAGCCGGGCAGCAGGGTCTGCGCCATGGCCATGTCGTAGTTCGGCAGGAAGGCGATGCGGTGGCGCACCCGCGCGTCGTCCGCGAAGCGGACCAGTTCCTGCACGAGCCGCTTGCCGCCGTCGTCCGCCGGGTGCGCCTTGCCCGCGATGACCAGCTGTACCGGCCGGTCCGGGTCGGTCAGCAGCCGGATCAGCCGCTCCCGGTCGCGCAGCATCAGCGTCAGCCGCTTGTACGAGGGCACCCGCCGGGCGAAGCCGATGGTCAGCGCGTTCGGGTCGAGCAGCGAGCCGGTCCAGCCCAGTTCGGCGGCCGAGGCGCCACGGGAGAGCCAGGACTCGTACACCCGGCGCCGGGCCTCGCCGACCAGTTCGGCGCGCAGCCGGTTGCGGATCTCCCAGATCGTCTTGTCCGGGATCCGGCCGACCGCCTCGAACGGCGCCTTCATCGCCTCCGGGCCGAGTTCGCGCTCGATCAGCTCGGTGACCAGCGGATGCACCCAGGTCATCGCGTGCACGCCGTTGGTGATCGAGGTGATCGGCACCTCCGGCTCGTCGAAGCCCGGCCACAGCCCGCCGAACATGCCCCGGGAGACCTCGCCGTGCAGCACGGACACGCCGTTGGCCCGCTGCGCGAGCCGCAGGCCCATCACCGCCATGTTGAAGCAGCCGGGGTCGCCGCCGGGGAAGGTCTCGGCGCCGAGCGCCAGCACCCGCTGCACCGGCACGCCCGGGTTGCCGTTCTCGCCGCCGAAGTGCTCGGCGATCAGGTCCTTCGCGAAGCGGTCGATGCCCGCGGGCACCGGGGTGTGCGTGGTGAACAGCGTTCCGGCGCGCACCGCGGCCAGCGCCTCGTCGAAGTCCAGCGAGCGGTCCTCGACCAGCTCGCGGATCCGCTCCACGCCGAGGAACCCGGCGTGCCCCTCGTTGGTGTGGAAGACCTCGGGCTCCGGCGTGCCGGTGATCGCGCAGTACGCGCGGACCGCCCGGATGCCGCCGATGCCCAGCAGCATCTCCTGGTGCAGCCGGTGCTCGGGGGAGCCGCCGTAGAGTCGGTCGGTCACGTCGCGGCCGCCGTCCGCGTTCTCCTCGATGTCCGTGTCCAGCAGCAGCAGCGGCACCCGGCCGACCTTGGCCAGCCAGACCTGGGCGACCAGTTCGCGCAGCGAGGGCAGGCCGATGGTCACCCGTACGGCCGCGCCCTCGGCGTCCCGCAGCTTGGTCAGCGGCAGGTTGTCCGGATCCAGCAGCGGATAGGTCTCCAACTGCCAGCCGTCCCTGGACAGCGACTGGCGGAAGTAGCCGCGCTTGTACAGCAGGCCCACCCCGATCACCGGAACGCCCAGGTCGGACGCGGCCTTCAGGTGGTCGCCGGCCAGGATGCCGAGTCCGCCGGAGTACTGCGGCAGCACAGCGGTGAGGCCGTACTCCGGGGAGAAGTACGCGATCGCGTGCGGCGGGTCGTCAAGGGTCTGATACCACTTGGGCTTGGTCAGGTAGTCGCGCAGGTCCTCCGCGGCCGCCGCGACCCGGGCGGTGAAGTGCCCGTCCGCGGCCAGTTGCGCGAAGCGCTCGGTGCCCACCGAGCCGAGGAGCCGGACGGGGTCGTGATGGGCCCGATCCCACTGCTCTGGATCGATCGCCTCGAACAGCGCCCTCGTCGGCTCGTGCCAGGACCAGCGAAGGTTCATCGCCAGTCCGGTCAGCGCGGAGAGGGGTTCGGGCAGGACTGTGCGCACCGTCAGGCGCCGGATCGCCTTCATGCTGATCGAGCCTAGCCGCAGCGCCGCCCGCACGTACAGCGACCGCCAACATGCGAGAGCCATTCGGTGCCGGCCGCGTCCACATGTGACGAAGACACCAGACGTTCGGCCCCCTGCGGTAGTACGGTCGGCCGGATTCGGATAGAACTTAAAGTGTGATCGGACGCATCCCGCTACTCGATGTCCAGCCTCGAGTCCTCGACGGCGCCCGCCCGGCCAAGGCCGTTCCCCGCGAGCGCTTCCCCGTCTCAGCCACCGTCTTCCGCGAGGGCCACGACGCCGTGGCCGCGAACGTCGTGCTCACCGATCCGGAGGGGAGACCGGACGGCTGGCACCGGATGCACGAGGGGGCGCCGGGGACCGACCGGTACGAGGCCTGGGTGCAGGCGGACCGGCCGGGGGAGTGGACCTTCCACGTGGAGGCCTGGGACGACCCGGTGGCCACCTGGTACCACGTCGCCCGCGCCAAGATCCCGGCCGGGCAGGACATCGAGGTCGTCTTCGCCGACGGCGCGACCCTGCTCGAGCGGGCGGCGACGGCCGAAACTGTGATTCCGGTCACACCCGAGCAAGAGGTCGAATACCCCGGCCGGGACCTGCTCCTGGAGACCGCCGCGCAGCTGCGCGACGAGAATGCGAGCCCTGAGGCCCGGCTGGCGCTGGCCGACAGCCCGGCGGTGCACGAGGCGTTGTCCGTCCGTCCGCTGCGCGAGCACGTCACCGCGAGCGAGCCGCTGCCGCTGCGGGTGGACCGGGAGCGGGCGCTGTACGGGTCCTGGTACGAGTTCTTCCCGCGCTCCGAGGGCGCCCGGATCGACCCGCTGGGCCTGCGTCCGCCCCGCTCCGGCACCTTCCGCAGCGCGGCCGAGCGGCTGCCCGGGATCGCCGCCATGGGCTTCGACGTGGTCTACCTGCCGCCGGTCCACCCGATCGGCACGACCTTCCGCAAGGGCGCGGGCAACTCGCTGGTGGCCGGCGAGTTCGACCCGGGATCGCCCTGGGCCATCGGCTCCCCGGAGGGCGGCCACGACGCCGTCAACCCGGAGCTCGGCACCATCAAGGACTTCGACTACTTCGTCGAGCGCGCCACCGGGCTCGGCCTGGAGGTCGCCCTCGACTTCGCGCTGCAGTGCTCGCCGGACCACCCGTGGGTGGAGAAGCACCCGAAGTGGTTCAGGCACCGCTCGGACGGCACCATCGCGTACGCCGAGAACCCGCCGAAGAAGTATCAGGACATCTACCCGGTCTACTTCGACGCGGACCTGCCCGGCCTGATCGACGAGTGCGAGCGGGTGCTGCGCTTCTGGATGGAGCACGGCGTGCGGATCTTCCGGGTGGACAACCCGCACACCAAGCCGGTCGCGTTCTGGGAGGTGCTGCTCGAGCGGATCCACGCGAGCGACCCGGACGTGCTCTTCCTCGCCGAGGCCTTCACCCGTCCGGCGATGATGCACACCCTCGCGGCGATCGGCTTCCACCAGTCGTACACGTACTTCACCTGGCGCAACACCAAGGACGAACTCGAGGACTACCTGCGGGAACTGTCCACGCGGAGCGCGCCGTTGCTGCGCCCGAACTTCTTCGTGAACACCCCGGACATCCTGCCCGTGTACCTCCAGCAGGGCGGTCGTCCGGCCTTCGAGATCCGCGCTATCCTCGCCGCGACGCTCGCACCGACGTGGGGGGTCTACTCTGGATACGAGCTGTGCGAGAACCTGCCCGCGGCCCCGGGCAGCGAGGAGTACCTGGACTCGGAGAAGTACCAGCTGAGACCTCGTGACTGGGCCGCGGCGGAGGCCGAAGGTAGGTCCTTGGCTCCTCTGCTCACCAGGCTCAACACCCTCCGACGTAACCATCGTGCCCTACAAGGGTTGCGGAATCTGCATTTCCATCACACGGACAACGATGCTGTGCTGTGCTTCTCCAAGCGGGACCAGGAGGGCGACACGGTGATCATCGTCGTCAACCTCGATCCGCACACCACGCGGGAGGCCACGGTCCATCTCGACCTTCCCGCACTCGGCCTCGGTTGGACGGACCGCTTCGTCGTGCACGACGAGCTAGGCGGCGGCGTGTTCCACTGGGGACGGGAAAACTACATCCGCCTCGACCCTCACGAGAACCCCGCACACCTGCTGACCCTCCGGCGTTGACTCGGGCAGCGGTGGGGGTGCTCATCCACCTGGCACCGCAGAGTGCTCCTCCTGAAGCCAAGGAGTGACCGTGATCGTCAACGAGCCCGTCTCCGACAGCCCGCTCGACCTACCCAAGAGCGAGCGCGACCCGGATTGGTTCAAGCGCGCCGTCTTCTACGAAGTACTGGTGCGCTCCTTCCAGGACGCCAACGGCGACGGCACCGGCGATTTGAAGGGCCTGACCTCGCGCCTGGACTATCTCCAGTGGCTGGGCATCGACTGCATCTGGCTCCCCCCGTTCTTCAAATCCCCGCTGCGCGACGGGGGCTACGACGTGGCCGACTACACCGGCGTGCTGCCCGAGTTCGGTGACCTCGGCGACTTCGTGGAATTCGTCGAGCAGGCGCACCTGCGCGGCATCCGCGTGGTCATCGACTTCGTGATGAACCACACCAGCGACCAGCATCCCTGGTTCCAGGCCTCGCGGACCGACCCGCAGGGTCCGTACGGGGACTTCTACACCTGGGCCGACGACGACAAGCAGTTCGCCGACGCGCGGATCATCTTCGTCGACACCGAGACCTCGAACTGGACCTTCGACCCGATCCGCAAGCAGTACTACTGGCACCGGTTCTTCTCGCACCAGCCGGACCTGAACTACGAGAACCCGCGGGTGCAGGAGGAGATCCTGGGCTCGCTGCGGTTCTGGCTGGACCTCGGCATCGACGGCTTCCGGCTCGACGCGGTCCCGTACCTCTACCAGCGCGAGGGCACCAACTGCGAGAACCTGCCGGAGACGCACGCGTTCCTCAAGCGGGTGCGCAAGATGGTGGACAGCGAGTACCCGGACCGGGTGCTGCTGGCCGAGGCGAACCAGTGGCCGAGCGACGTGGTCGACTACTTCGGCGACCCGGCCGTCGGCGGCGACGAATGCCACATGGCCTTCCACTTCCCGGTCATGCCGCGCATCTTCATGGCCGTGCGCCGCGAATCGCGCTACCCGGTCTCGGAGATCCTGGCCCAGACCCCGGCGATCCCGAAGAACACCCAGTGGGGCATCTTCCTGCGCAACCACGACGAGCTCACGCTCGAGATGGTCACGGACGAAGAGCGCGACTACATGTACTCGGAGTACGCCAAGGACCCGAGGATGAAGGCCAACGTCGGCATCCGGCGACGGCTGGCCCCGCTGCTGGACAACGACCGCCGCCAGATCGAGCTGTTCAACGCGCTGCTGCTGTCGCTGCCCGGCAGCCCGGTGCTTTACTACGGCGACGAGATCGCGATGGGCGACAACATCTGGCTCGGCGACCGCGACGGCGTCCGTACGCCGATGCAGTGGACCCCGGACCGGAACGCGGGCTTCAGCCAGTGCGATCCGGGCCGGCTCTACCTGCCGGCGATCATGGACCCGGTCTTCGGCTACCAGTCGACGAATGTCGAGGCCGCGACCCGGAACTCCTCGTCGCTGCTGCACTGGACCAAGAGGATGATCGAGGTCCGCAAGCAGAATCCGGCATTCGGACTAGGCACGTACACCGAGCTGGGGTCCACGAACCCCTCGGTCTTCGCCTTCATGCGGGAGCTGCGCGGGGCCGACCCTTCGCAGGACGACCTGGTCCTTTGCGTGATGAACTTCTCCCGCTTCGCCCAGCCCACCGAGCTCGACCTGCGTGAATACCAGAACATCGAACCCGTTGAGCTGCTGGGGGGCGTACGCTTCCCGAAGATCGGAGAATTGTCCTATCTGTTGACACTGGGAGGTTACGGGTTCTACTGGTTCAGATTGCAGCGTCCCTAGCGGGTAATAGGAGACGTAAACGGCTCCGGAGCATCCGGCGTCGGTGCACGCGCCCCCTTGGGCAGAAAGGGAGTCGCTGACCATGACCTCGATCGTCGACCACGTCCACCTCGCACCTGCGAACGGGCTCGATGCCAGGCTGGCCAGGCTGCTGGTCGACTGGCTGCCCCGGCAACGCTGGTACGGGGGCAAGGGCGCGCGCATCGACGCCGAGACCGGGGTCAAGGTATTGGCGCGACTGGACCTGCTGCTCGACCGCGACCCGGGTCTGGCGATGGTCGTGGTGGAGGTGCGCCCCGACGGGCGGGATCCGGAGCGCTACCAGTTGTTCCTGGGGGCCCGGCGCGAGCTGCCCGAGCGGCTCGCGCACGCCGAACTCGGCTCCGTGGCGGACGATCACGGGGCCCAGTGGCACTGCTACGACGCGCTGCACGACCCGGAGCTCGCGGGCTGGCTGCTGGAGCGGCTCGCGGCCGGCGACGTGCTCGGCCCGCTGCGCTTCCACCTGCTGCCAGGACGGCGCGTCGACGACAGTCTCAGGTCCCTGGTGCTCACGGGTGAACAGTCGAACACCTCGGTGATCTACGGGGACAAGCTGATCGCGAAGTTCCTGCGCCGCGCGGTATCCGGGGTGAATCCGGACCTTGAGCTCTCGCTGGCCCTGTCGGACTCCGGCAGCCGCAACATCCCGCAGCCGGTCGGCTGGATCGACCTGGCGCTGGACCTCGACGCCCTGGAGGTCACCCGCCCCGGCCCGTCGCCCCGCGGCGCCGCCGACGACGCCCCGGACACGGACGAGGGCCGGGACGAGAACGGCCGGCCGAGCTTCGAGCGCGGCTCGGGCGGCTACGGGGACTACGGCGGTTCCGAGCCGATCACCGTCGCCATGGTCGCCGAGTTCCTGCCCACCGCCACGGACGGCTGGCTGCTGGCCCAGACGAGCGTGCGCGACCTCTACGCCCAGCCGTCCGGCACCAGCCCGAAGGCGGCCGGCGGCGACTTCGGCCCGGAGGCCCGCCGCCTCGGCAAGGCCACCGCGCGCGTGCACCACGACCTCGCCACCATGCTGCCGACCGGAAGGATGGAGCCGGAGGAGCTGGAACGCGTGGCGCAGGGCATGATCAACCACCTGCGGCACGCCGCGACCCGGGTGCGCGAGCTCGAGCCGTATGTGCCGGCCCTGAGCCGGATACTGGAGGAGCTGGGCCGGATCGACAAGCCCATCCCCACCCAGCGCGTGCACGGCGACTTCCACCTCGGCCAGGTGATGCGCACCGTGAACGGCTGGGTGCTGCTCGACTTCGAGGGCGAGCCGAGCCGCTCCCTCGAGGAGCGCCGCGCGATGCACCCGGCGATCAAGGACGTGGCCGGCATGGCCAGGTCCTTCGACTACGCCGCCCACCACCTCGGCGGCGACCCCGAAGCCGCGCAGGCCTGGGCCGACCGCAACTTCAGCTCCTTCTGCAAGGGCTACGCCGCGATCAGCGGCCACGACCCGCGCGAGCAGGACACCCTGCTCAAGTGCTACGAGATCGACAAGGCCGTCTACGAGGCGGTCTACGAGTCCGCCAACCGCCCGACCTGGCTGCACATCCCCCTCGGCGCCATCCGCCGCCTGGCCGAGAGACAGGGCCGAACCGGCGAGGAGTGACGGAAGCGGCGCGGAGTGACGGCGGCGGTGGCGGGAAGCTTGCGGCTCACCGGGGGAAATGTGGTCGCTTCGCGGCTGTGGCGATAAGGCGGCTCCCGGTCTGCGCTCGGCTCGCTGTCTGGCGGCGGCCTGCGGTCGCCGCCGAAGCTCGCGCTCGTGCCGTGGTCCTCTCGGGCGGGACGTGGCGCGAGCACAAGCACCGTAGGGGTGGTGGGCGACGCGGCAGGCACGCGCGTAACCGAGTCAGGCGCGGGCGGTGAAGATCCAGGTGCGGCGGTATGGGCGGCCGGGGCGGTGGTTGCGGGCCTCGGTGAGCTTCGCGTCGGTGGCGGCGTCGCCGTCCTCGCGGCGGAGTTCGTGCTCGTGGGCCTCCCAGAGGTCGTTGAGGCGATCCCACAGGCCCTTCTCCTCGAGGCGGTCGATCTTGGCCTCGAGTTCGAGGCCCGCGGCGGCGATGCGCTCGTCCCAGGTCGGGCGACCGGGTACGTACAGGGGGTGGCCGGGGAGGTTGCGGCCGCCGGTGAAGACGGCGCGGGCGCCGGGCTTGAGGATGCGGCGCAGTTCACGCAGGGACGCGTCGCGGTCCGGGCCGAAGGACAGTGCGTCCATGATGACGGCGCCGTCCGCGCACTGGTCGGGGAGGCCGGTCTCCGCGAAGGTGCCGACCTGGAAGCGGAACCGGCCTGTGTCGTCGGCGGCCGCGTCTCCGACAGCGGCAGCGGCGGGGAAGAACTCGGGGATCCGTTCGGTGGCGAGCTCGACGGCCTTCGGCGAGATGTCCACGCCGATGAGCCGCGACGAGAAGGCGCGGGCGAGCCAGAGGCCTGTGCCGCCGCGTCCGCAGCCGAGATCGACCAGGAGGTCGTTCGGGCGCAGGCGCAGCCGTTTGACCATCTCGCCGAGCACGGACCACGTGCAACTGCTGGAGGGATCCACCTCGAACGGATAATCGTCGCCGAAGGCCTCGGCGTAGAGGCGGCTCGACAGGCCGCGACCTGCTGCGGCGGCGTGGAAGGTGTCGACGAGTTCGAGGTCCATGGGCGTGTCCTCCCGGAGTGTCAGTCTGCTCGCAGGTGCCGGACCGAGGCGCGGTAGAGCCGCCACCGGGCGCGGACGGGGCCGTCGGTGTCAGGGGCGATCGGCAGTCCGGCCTGCTGGGCGATCGTGTCAGCGACCTCTGACACCGAGCGTCCGTCGGTGGCGATGTGCGTGGCGAACGCGGCCTCGCGCAGCCGGGTCAGGGAGTCGTCCAGGCGGTCGAGGGCCCACTTCTCGTGCTTGAGGCCGAAGCCGAAGCCCCGCCGCCTCAATCGGCGCACGACGGTCTCACGCTCGGCGAGCAGGCAGAAGTGGCGCACGTCGTGGCCGTCCTCCCGCAATCGGCCCACGGTCTCGGCGAAGTACCGCGGATCGGTCAGCGTCATCGGCACGAGGACGGGGCCCGGATGCTCGCGGGCGGCGAGGTCGAGGACTTCGTGGACGCCCTGGCGCCACGCGGCGAGGTCCTGGAAATCGGTGCGCAGACCCGGCGGGAGCATCCGGTGCAGGCCGAAGCCGACGTGCTCGGGGTCGCATACGACGCTGTCGGTGAGCCTGCGCTGCAGCTCGTACGCGGTCGCGGTCTTGCCGCCGCCGAAGGGGCCGTTGATCCAGAGCAGCATGCTGATCGGGACGCGGCCTCGCGGCGGCACGGTTCCGCTACGCACCCGGAAGGCGATAGACGGAGACGTGGGAGGAGGAGTCCGCTGTGAAATCGGAGCGCTGCCAGTCGGCGTGGCGGGACTCGAGTTCGAAGCCCGCGAGTTGGGCCATCAGGTCGAGTTCGGCGGGCCAGATGTAGCGGTGAGGGCTCCGGAACAGGCGCGCCTCGCGTGAGTCGTCCGAGGAGTCGAAGTGGAAGTGGTGGGAGACGACCTGCTGGTTGAGCACGTCGTACGTGTCCAGGCCGACGTAGTCGGGCTCGGAGCGCCAGACCGTGGCCGTTTGGCCGGGCGGGAGCCTGCGTAGTTCGGGGACCCAGAGTTCGATGACGAAGCGGCCGCCGGTGGAGAGGTGGCGGGCGGCGTTGCGGAAGCAGGCGACCTGCTCGGCCTGGGTGAGCAGGTTGGAGATCGTGTTGAAGACGAGGTAGACGAGGCGGTACGTGCCGGGCTCGGCCGCGGTCGCGGTCGTCATGTCTCCGACGACGACCGGGATCTCGCTCTCGTCCGCCTTGGTGCGCAACTGCTTGACCATCGGGCGGGACAGTTCGATGCCGGCGACGGGTACGTCGCGCCGGCGGAGCGGGATGGCTACGCGTCCGGTGCCGATGGCGAACTCCAGTGCCGGTCCGCCCTCGGCGAGTTCGGTGAGCCGGTCCACGGTCGGACCCAGCACTTCGGGGGCGAACATGCCGCTGCCCACGGTGTCGTAGCCCTGGGCGGCCTCGTCGTCCCAGAACACCTCGTTCTCGTCTTGGCGCATGGTTCCGACTATCTCGGGCGCCGCATCAGGCTGTCGATCGAATTTCCGCCGAGGTGCGCGGGAGGAGCTGCACTGAGGCGGCTCAGGCGAAGTAGATCACTGACAGCAGGCCGACGACGCCGCAGTAGATCGCGAAGGGCATCAGCGACTTGTTCTCGAAATACCGCACCAGGAACTTCACCGAGAAGTACGAGGCGAAGAACGCCACGACGGCGCCGGCGAGGGCCGGGCCGCGCCAGTCCGAGAACTGGGTCTGCATCAGGGTGGGCAGCTTGTAGAGGCCGGCCAGCAGGATGACGGGCGTGGCCAGCAGGAAGGCGAAGCGGGCCGCGTCCTCCCGGCTCATGCCCTTGAACAGGCCGGTCACAATCGTCGCGCCGGAGCGGCTCAGGCCGGGGAACAGGCCGGCGATCTCGGCCGCGCCGACCATCATGCCGGTCTTCACGCTCAGCCGGGACAGCCGGACGTCGCTCGCGATGTCCGGCGGCAGTTCCCGTCCGTGCTTGTCCAGTTCGCGCACGGACGTGTCGGAGGACGCGCCGCCGCGGCCGCGCCGACCGCCCTTGTTCTGCTTCGCGGTCAACGCGCGTCCGGGGCCGCGCTCGGCCAGGTACAGCACCAGGCCGTTCAGCATCAGGAACATCCCGGCGTACATCGGTTTGCCGAGCGTGGTCCGCAGCACCTTGTCCAGGATCACGCCGGCGAGGCCGACCGGGATGGTGCTGAAGATCAGCAGCCAGGCCAGCTTCTCGTACGGGGTCCGGATCCGCTTGCGCTTGATCGAGCTGATCAGGCCCTGGATCACCCGCACCCAGTCGTCGCGGAAGAACACCAGCAGCGCCAGCGCGGTGGCCACGTGCAGCGCCACGATCAGCGCCAGGTACGGTGATTTGTCGTTGGTCATGCTCAGGTCGGAGGCCCAGGAGCCGCCGATGAATGCCGGGATCAGCACCGCGTGCCCGAGGCTGGACACCGGGAAGAGCTCCGTGACCCCTTGGACCAGGCCGAGCGCGATCGCCTCGACGTAGTGCTCGACGGAGGTCAGCGAGTTTGAGATCGACGACATGAGCTGTAGCTTAGCCAGTCATCCAGCCTCCGTGGCCGGCCCGGAGATGTCCGTGCTGCTACAAGTCTGTAGCAGTAGGTGTGAGACGGCCCGGCGCGAGCCGCCGTACTACGCTCGCGCCATGACGATCGACTTCGCCGGGCTGTCCACGCCGCTCATCGCCGACGCCTGTGTCCGCCTCGGCGTCCCCGCGTACGTCGCCCCGCTGGGAATCCGGCCGGTGACGCCGTGGACGGAGGTCGCGGGCCGCGTGCTTCCGGTGCGCCACTACGGGAGCGTGGACGTCTTCCTGGAGGCCTTCGCGTCCGCCGAGCCCGGCGACGTGCTCGTGATCGACAACGGCGGACGCGTCGACGAGGCGTGCATCGGCGATCTCGCGGTACTCGAGGCGAAAGCGGCGGGCGTGGCCGGGATCATCGTGTGGGGGCTGCACCGCGACACCGCCGAACTCGCGACGATCGGCGTGCCGGTGTTCAGCTACGGGGCCTTCCCCTTCGGCCCGCTTCGGGTGGACCCGCGTGAGCCGGAAGCCCTGGCCAGCGCGCACGTCGGGCCGCAACTGGTCGGCACGGCGCACGCGGTGTTCGCGGACCGGGACGGGGTGCTGTTCATCTCCCGCGACCGGCTGGGCGAAGTCCTGGAAACCGCCCGCGCGATCAGGGCCACGGAGCACGAGCAGGCGAGGAGGATCTCCACCGGGCAGGCGACGCTGCGTCAGCAGACGCGGTTCGACGACTACCTCTTCCAGCGCGGTCAGAACCCTGACTACACCTTCCGCGCCCACCTGCGCCGGATCGGCGGAGCCGTCGAGGAGTGAGTCCGCGACGGTTCAGGAGTTGATCAGCTCGTCCGGCGAGCTGAACCAGCTGGTCAACGCGGCCGGGGTGGTGCCCGCGGCCGACGCCACCTTGTCCCAGGGCAGCGGCTCCGGGCCGCCGGCGGCGATGCCGATCACCTCGCGCAGCATCGAGTCCACCACGCGGCGTGCCTTGACCAGCGAGGCCAGCGCGTTCTCGTAGGAGTAGCGGTCCACCTCGCGGATCGTCATCGGCAGCCAGCCGTTGATCATCCCGATGAACTGGCGTCGCAGCGAGGGGTCGAGCTCGCCGAGCACCATCACCGAACCGTCGCAGCGAACCTCGGCGAGCATCATGCCCTGGGCGTCCCTGATGATGCCGCGCACCAACTGATAGCTCTCATAGCGTCCGGCCGTCGAACCCGCGTCGGACTCGACGCCGGTCAACCGCTCCGCGAAGTCCCGCAACCGTGGTGCCACGGCCGCCGCGTACGCCCGGAAGGCGTCCGTGTCCATCGGGCCGCTGCCGTCGGCGAGCACCGACGACGGGTCAACCACCTCGACGCCCGCCGTGGTCCACAACCTACGGCCGTCGTGACCGCTCGAAACCACCATGTCGTAGTCGATCCGGTCCGGGTGGTAGAACCTGGTCATTCCGTCCACCTCGTCACGAGGTACATTCCCGCAGATCGCGGCCAATGACCCGTGAATCACACGTGGCCCGGGGGTGAACAGGCGCGTACCGGACGCGGCTGCGCCGTTACCGTGCGATCTCGACCTGCGAATATTCGAGCATTACCGCATCAGGTCTCGACGATGTGGTTCGAGAAGCGCTCCTTGGCCTGCTTCCAGTGTTCGTGGTCGAAATCACCGGAGCCGAGCGCGTCCGCCGCCTCGTAGCCCATCACCATCGAGTGGTGCGTGTTGTCCGGGGTGAACAGACCCTGCCGGCCGAACGTGGTCACGTGCGGCAGCTGCTCCACCCACTGCTCGAGCACCCCCAGCTGGCTGCGGTAGCCGCGGTGGTAGATCGGGTAGACGTTGCGCACCCGCTTGACCTGCACCCAGTCCATGTTCAGCTCGGGCAGCCCGGTCTCCCGCACGCAGCCGCGGACCAGCTCGGCCAGCTCGTCGTCCGAGGCGTTCCAGATGTCGTCCCCGATATCGCAGGGCATTTCGAAGCAGACCACGTCGCGGTCCTCCGGGTCCTCCGGGTTGATCCGGTGGTTCATAGGCTCGGAGATCCGGCTGACGGGGGTGCGCCCGCCCGGGATGTAGTGCACGTCGTGCCTGGTCCAGCGGCCGCCCTTGTGCACGACGTAGACGAGCACGATCGCCCGGAACTTCAGGTCGCCGCTCGCCTCCACCGCCTCGTACGGCGCGCCCGGCGTGGTCATCCGGGCCAGCAGCGGCAGCGGCAGGGTGGAGAAGACGTGCCGGGCGCGCAGCCAGCCGCCGCTGTCCAGGAAGGAGTCCGAGCTCCACCCGGAGCGCTCGGAGGCCGCGTAGTGGTGCTCGGACCGGCCGAGCCGCACGGAGACCTCGCCGTGGCCCACCTCGATCCGCTCGGCCGCGCTGCCCAGTCGCAGCCGCGCGCCCGCCGTGACCGCCGCGTCGGCCATCGACTCGCACAGCTGGCCGAAGCCGCGCCGCGGGTACAGGTAGGCCAGCGACTCGTTCGACAGGACATTGCGAACCGCCCGGGCCAGCGCGGACAGAGCGGTGGGCGCCCCCGCCTTGCGCCGCGCCTGCTCCGAGTCGATCAGCTCGCCGTCGATGCCCCACAGCTTCCTGGCGTACGGCGCGTATACCTGCTCGTACAGCGTCGGGCCGAAGCCCGCGCGCATCAGCTCCGCGTAGCTCTCCGGCGACTCGCCCGGCTTCGGCTTGCCGCGCCAGGAGGTCGAGATGGCCTCGAAGGCCGCGCGGGCCATCGGCACCGCGGGCAGCGCGCGGGCCAGCTCGCGCGGCTTGAACGGATAGGTGATCCACTTCTCACCGAGCAGCAGCCGTCCGGCCCGGTACCTGGTCTGCAGATCGGCGCCGAGCAGAAAGCGCAGGTCGGCCAGGACGTAGCCCGGCATGTCGGGATTCAGCCGGTGGCTGCCGTAATCCACCCGCACCCCGGCGATGTCGAAGGAGGAGGCCATGCCCCCCACACCCTCGGCCCGGTCGAGTACGACGACGGAGAGCCCGCGGCGGGCAGCCCGCCACGCGGCCGCCAGACCGGCGGGTCCTGCGCCGAGAACGACCAGGTCAGTGTTAGCCACTTAGAACATCACCCATTGTGTTTGCCAAGGCACGGTATCCGCTTGATTCTAGTCGTGCAAAGGGGTCCTCGTGCGCCGGTTCGCAGGTCTCGAACGGGAAACGACGTTCAGCGACGCTCGAGCCGGGGGATCAGCGCCTCCTGCGCGACGAGCTTGAGCGCGGCCGCGGTCGGAATCGCCAGCAGCGCCCCGATGATCCCCATCAGCGCGCCGCCTATCAGCACCGCGACGACGGTGACGATCGGCGGCACGTTCACCGCGTGCCGCATCACCTTGGGCAGCAGCAGGTAGTCCTCGGTGAGCCGGAAGGCGATGTAGAACGCGAGGGTCGCGACGGCCACCGGCGCCGAGACGGACAGCGCGACCAGGGTGACGATCGCGCCGCCGACCGTAGAGCCGATCACCGGCACCATGTCCATCAGGGCCACCATCAGCCCGAGCGCGGCGGGGTAGGGGATACCGAAGATCGCCGTCCAGACGAACGTGGCAAGACCCGCGATGCTCGCGTTCAGCGCGGAACCGAGCATGTACCGGCCGACCTGCGTGAGGATCTCGTCGCCGATCACCCGCGCGCGCACCCGGCGGGAGGCCGGCACGGTGCGGAAGACGGCGTTGACCACGTTGGGCAGCCCGGCCAGGAAGTAGATCGTCAGGGCCACCACGGCGAGCGTGGAGGTGAGCATGTCGAGCACGTACTTGCCCGCGCCGACCACGCCGGTCAGCGCGCTCGCACCCAGGCTCTTCGAGCTGACCGCGGACTCGATCTTGGCGAAGACGTGGTACTTCTTCTCCATCCGGCCGAGCCAGGTGGACTGGTCCTGCGCCTCGTTGAGCAGATGAGGGACCTGATGCACCAGCGCGGTCACCTCGCGCTCCACCGGCGGCACGATGATCGCGAGGAACCCGGCGACCAGCGCCAGCACGCCGATGCCGACCACCAGGACGGCCGTCCAGCGCGGCATCGGCACCCGTCGCTGCCGGGTCAGGGCCGTGACGATCGGGTTGAGCGAGACCGCGAAGAAGGCCGCGAGCGCGACGACTACGAGCACTGATTTCGCGTGCGCGCCGAGGCGGACCAGCGCGAAGGCGGAGAGCGCGCCGGCGGCGAGGCCGAAGGCGTAGGTGAAGTACGAGGAGGTCTCGGCCGGCCGGCCGGCCTCCCCGGCGACCTGCTCGCCCAGCTCGCTCATGCTCAGAGGTACAGCCCGGTAGCCTGGCCCGCCTCGCCGAGCCGCTCGGCGGCGACCGCGTGGATGTCGCGCTCGCGCAACAGCACGTAGGCGGTGGCGCGCACCTCGACCTCGGCACGGTCCTCCGGGTCGTAGAGCACCCGGTCGCCGATCTCCACGGTGCGCACGTTCTGCCCGACCGCGACCACCTGGGCCCAGGCCAGCCGCCGGCCGACCTGCGCGGTGGCCGGGATGAGGATGCCCCCGGTGGACTTGCGGTCCCCCTCGGCACCGTCCGCCTGCACGAGCACCCGGTCGTGCAGCATCTTGATGGGCAGCTTCTCGTCGGGCGAGGGGTTACGGCGACTCACGGTCTCGACGGTAGCGCATCAGCGGCGGAACCTGCGCGCCGCGACCAAACCTCCGACCACGGCGACCAGCGCGCCGACGGCGATGGCGGCCCGGTCCTTGCGCACCGAGCCGTCCTCGGCCACGAAGGCGCCGCGCGCCTGCCCGTTGGCCTGCCGCAGCACGCCGCGCGGGCTCAGCCGCTCGCCGAGCTCGTCCAGGGTGCCCGCGAGCCGGTCCCTGGCCGCCGCGATGTCCGCCTCGATCTCGGCCGGGCTGCGATGGTCGGCGGCCTGCCCGTCGGCCTCCGCGGTCGCCGACGGCCGCGTGGCCGGCGTCCGCTCGGGCGCGAGCGAGAGCACGGGATGCTCCGCGGCGGTGCCCTTGCCGGCCTCCAGGGCATAGTCGATATCGGTCCGGTCGAGGGCGGCCCCCGGCTCGGTCCATTCCGGCTTCTTGCGGTTCACGTGACCACCTCGCTCCCCCGAGTGCCCAGCGGTACGACGAAAATAACTTCCGTTGCGCCAGGCGAGCGAAGAAGCGGTGTCCCCGGCGTGGCTTAGATTTACCTCATGACCGAAGCCACCCGCCTCGCCCCCGGCGAACCCGCCCCCGCCTTCACCCTCCCGGACGCCGACGGCAAGCCGGTCTCCCTCGCCGACTACGCCGGGCAGAAGGTGATCGTGTACGTCTACCCCGCCGCGATGACCCCGGGCTGCACCAAGCAGGCCTGCGACTTCCGGGACAGCCTGCAGTCGCTCGCCGCCGCCGGGTACGCCGTGCTCGGCCTGTCCCCGGACAAGCCGGAGAAGCTGGCCAAGTTCCGCGAGCGCGACTCCGTCAACTTCCCGCTGCTGTCCGACCCGGACAAGGCCGTGCTGACCGCGTACGGCGCGTTCGGCGAGAAGAAGCTGTACGGCAAGACCGTCGTCGGCGTGATCCGCTCGACCTTCGTGGTCGACGAGGCCGGGAAGATCGAGCTGGCCCAGTACAACGTCAAGGCCACCGGCCACGTCGCCAAGCTGCGCAAGGACCTCGGCCTCGGCTGAGCCCCCGTCAGCCGTCCCCCTTGCTTCTGTTCGCCCTTTGCGTTATGGCGAATGACTGGAACACTGTCAGCGTCATTCGTACGTATCTTCGCGAACAGAACAGGGGGGCCGGATGACTGCCTCAGTCAGCCTGCTGCCGTCGCAGGTCACCGAGGGCCAGGGCCCCGGCATGGCCTACCGCATCGAGGGGCAGCTCGTTCCGGTGCTGCACCTGGCTCTGAACGGCCAGATGCCGGTGTACTTCGAGCACCACGTCGTGCTGTGGAAGCAGCCGCAGATCGACATTCAGCTGATGCGCATGCCAGGGGCCTTCAAGCGGGTCATCGCGGGCATGCCGATCATGATGACCCAGGCCGTCGGCTACGGCGAGATAGCCTTCTCCCGCGACTCCTCCGGCCAGGTCTTCCCGCTCACCATCCCGCACGGCCAGTCGCTGTACGTGCGCGAGCACCAGTTCCTGGCCGCGACCATGAACCTCACCTTCGCCCCGGAGCGGATCAAGGGCGTCGGCTCGATGCTCTTCGGCGGCCAGGGCTTCTGGCAGGACCGCTTCGACGCGCCGCAGGGCGACGGCCTGCTCTGGCTGCACGCGCACGGCAACGCCTTCGAGGTCATGCTGCAGCCCGGCGAGGTCATCGACGTGGAGCCCGGCTCGTGGATCTACCGGGACGTCTCGGTCGGCTACGGCCAGCAGATGTACGGCCTGAAGACGGGTCTGCTCGCGGGCGGCGGGAACATCGTGTTCAACCGGTTCACCGGCCCGGGCCGGGTCGGCCTGCAGTCCGGCTACTACAGCCCGGCCGCGGGCGCCGAGCAGGCGGCGGGCACCGCGGCGGCCGTGGGCGGCGCGGCGGCCGCGCTGAAGATCGGCTCCAAGCTGCTCGGCGGCTGAGCACGCGGACGCGGAGACGAGGAAGCCGGGCCGGTCCTTCGCGGACCGGCCCGGCTTCGTCATATCCGAGCGCTTATTGCCTCTACCGCTTACTGGGGTGTCGCGGTACCGGTCACGCCGTGGCCGTCGAACCCGGGCACCGAGATCGTGTCCGTGTGCAGATAAGCCAGCTGCGTGGTCACGTCGGTGAACAGGATCGGGATCAGCGGGATGGTCAGGCCGACCGGCAGCGGCGGCTGATTCGACGGATCGTAGGTCTGCGGGATCAGCCCCAGCAGCTGCGCCGTCATCTTCTCCACCATCAGGTGCGGGTTGATCAGCGTGGTGGTGGTGCCGACGCCCGCGTTGTTGTAGACGGTCTGCCCGAACTGGATCGAGTAGGTGACCATCGACTGGATCGTGAGCTTCGACGCGGTGAAGTCGAGCACCTGCTGGGCCACGTACGCGGACCCGTTCCACACCTGGACCGTCTTCACGCCGTTGTACGTCAGGTCGTACATCAGCAACGTCGGGGTCTTCAGCACCCACGGGATCGTGGTGGTGTCGACGCCCTCGGACGTACCGTTCGCGGCCGCCTTCTTGGCGAGAGCCGCGGCCGACGCCGAGGAGATGCAGTTCGCCGTCGACGTGGGCGACGCGCTGGCGCTGCTGGTCGTGGCGCTGGGTGTCGCGGCACTCGTCGTCGAGGTGGTGGTCTTCGAATCGCTGCTGCTCTTCGAGGAACCACTCGACGAACCGGTGGTGCTCTTCGAACTCGTGACCGCGGAGACGTTCTTCACCTGAGTGGTAGTGCTCTGTGTCTTCGCGGCCGTCGCCGGGGTGACGGCCTTGGGCGTGCCGGTCGTCGTGTCCGACGAGCCGGTGATCCACGTCCAGATTCCGTTGAGCCAGCCGAAGAATCCGCCGTTGGTACTCGAGGCGGACGCGCTCGGGCTCGCCGACGCGGAGGCGCCGCCTGTCGCGGTCGACTTGCCGGTGGTGCTCGGCGCCGCCGGAACCGTGGTCTTCACGGTCTGCGCCTTGGCCGAAGCCGAGGCACTGGACGCGCTCGGCGTCGGGGTGCTGCTGGTCGCCGAGGCACTCGGCGTGCTCGGTGACGGGCTGGCGGACCTCGACGTCGACTGCGTGGACGCGCACACGGTCGGGAAGGGAAGCGCGGTGCTGCCGGGGTTGGCGGCGATCGCCGGCGCCGCGGCGAATGCCACGCCGACGAGGGCGACCATCGCGCTCGGCACTCCGATGGCCGTCAACCGACGGCGCGAGTGCGGCGTGTGGGCCCGGCGCCGGTGGGAGCGAGCGGTGGCGGGCACAGATCACTCCTGTTCGGTGGTGGGCTGTCTGTTCGGGCCGGACTCGCCCGGGGAGGCGGCCTGCTCGATGATCTGGGTGTTCTCGCTGTATTCGGGGTTCTGTCCGGCGATCGGGTCGGTCTCCGGGGCGGCCGCGGTGAACTCGGCGGTCTCCGCCTCCGACTCCGCGCCCGCGCCGCCGGCCGCGGCCTCGGCCTCCAGCCGGTGCCGCCGCTGCCTGCGGGTCTCCACGGTGTAGTCGTCCCGCGGCGTCCACGCGACGGCGAAGGCGCCGCCCATCATGCCGAGCAGGAAGCCGATGAAGAAGCCGCCGAGGTTGGTCGCGACGAGCGACAGCAGGGCCAGCAGGATCGAGGCGATGCCGGAGAAGACCCGGTAGGTGGGGAAGAACCACACCGTGATCCCGAAGATCACCAGGAAGATCGCGATGAACAGGCTGGAGATGCCGGGCAGCCCCATGGAGAGCATCTTGCCGACGCTGCTGTGCGGGGCCCAGTAGATCTCGAGCCCGGACAGCAGGATACTCAGTCCCGCGCCGAACGGCCGCTCCCGTCGCCAGCGGCGGAACGGCCGGCGGTACGGCTCGGTCGGAGCCGTGAGCCGGTCCCAGAGGGTGTCGGCTCGCCGCTGCTCAGGGGTGCTGATCATGAATTCAGTGCTCCAAGGACGGGCAGGTCAGGTCAAGGGGTTCGAGTACGGATCCGGGCGGCATGCACACCGCCGACGCGTCACCTCACGGTATCCGCGTCGGCGGAATTGTCGGCCTTGCCTTGCCGGACGCGACGGTCCCCCCGGCGCGTTGCTAGCTGATGCAGCCCGTGCCGGACTTCGACAGGCTCAGACCCATGCCGTGCAGATCGAACTCGCCGGCCGAGGTCGCGTTGGCGACCTGCTGGATGTTGGTCAGGACCGCGCCGTCGGCCTCCTGGCCGAACAGGCCGGCCTTGCCCTCGGCGCCACTGGCGCTGCCCTGGATCTGCGAGGCGTCGACGCCGATGTTGATCTTGGTGAAGTCCGCCTCGGACGCCTTCAGCGACTGCAGGTCGACGATGAGGTCGGTGGCGTCGGCGCTGTTGGCGGAGAGCGTGAGGGTGTAGGTGCCGAGCGGGCCGAGGCTGGTGCTCACCGACTGGCACAGACCCTTGGTGATCTTGGCGGTCTTGAACGCCGAGACGGCCACCGCGGTCGTGCCGCCGCTACCGCTGTCCGTGCTGCCGTACTGCGCGAAGCCGGTGCCGTCCAGCTGACCGATGGTCATCTGCGCGGTCTGGCCCGAGATGGCGAAGCCGACCGCGACGGCACCGCTGGCCATCAGAACGGTCAGAACGCCGGCCGCGGCCACGGTCGGCACCATGACGATACCGAGCCGCTTGAGCGAGGTGCGCCCGAGAACCTGGGCCCCGGAGGTGTCTTTCATCCGCGTCCACTCCTATGTAGACCAATGTGCAGACCGTATGTCCGACCGAAGGCCGGTAGAGGGATGTTCGTAGACACCCAACCGTATACACAAGGGCCCCGTTACCGGCTGGTAACCTAAGGGCCGACGAAACGGGTGGAGATCCCCCCGGGGAGGGGCTTTCGATTACTCGTCGTGCGCGGGTAAATCCGGACAAAGGCCTGGTAAACGCCGTTCCGGCGGCTCCTGATATTACTCTGCGTCACCAAAATTCGCCGCGTGCGACTTGGTAAAGAGTCGGTAATGTGTCGGCCATGAGCGGCATAGTGCACGCCCGGTGGGGCACGTCGCGCGGCCGGTAATCAACCCTTAGTCACGCTTATCGCCACCGAATACGAAGTCGCGGCCCTGAAAGGCCTAGAACAGCAGTCGCGCGAGCCGCTGCCTGGCCTTGGGCACGGCCGGGTGCTCGTTGCCGAGCAGCTCGAAGTATTCGATCAGCAGCAGCCGGGCGCGATCCTTTTCGGCGCCGGTGGAGCGGCGCACGGCGTCGAGCAGGAGGGCGAAGGCCTCCTCGGGCTGACCGGAGACCACCAGCACGTCGGCCGCGGCGCACTGGGCCTCGACGTCGTCCGGCGCGGCCTTCGCGGCGGCCAGCACGGCGGCCGGGTCGACGGTCGCGGTCCGGCGCATCAGCTCGACCTGGGCGAGCATCACCTTGGCCTCGGCGTGCGCCGGCTGGTCGGAGAGCAGGTTCTGCAGGGCGCGCGCGGCGCCGTCCAGATCGTCCGACTCCAGTGCGGAGTACGCGGCCTGCAGCATCGGGTCGAGCGGCGGCGCGGGCAGCGGCGCGGCGTCCGCCGGGCCCGTCATGCCGAACTCCGTCTCGGCCAGGGTGACCAGCTCGGTCAGCCACTGCCGCACCTCGGCCTCCGGCAGCACGCCGGTGAACTCGCCGATCAGCTGCCCCTGCACGACGGCCTTGACCGCCGGGATGCCCTGCACCTGCAGCGCCTGCTGAAGCTGCGGGTTGGCGTCCACATCCACCTTGGCCAGTAAGAACCGCCCGCCGAACTCCTCGGCGAGCCGCTCAAGCACCGGGCTCAGCTGCTTGCACGGCTCGCACCACTCGGCCCACAGGTCGAGCACCACAGGCACCTGCTGCGAGCGCTCCAGCACGGCCGTCTTGAAGTCGGCCTCATTGACGTCGATCACATGCGCGGAGCCGGCATCGGCCCCCGCGGCGCCGGACGCGGCGGAGCCCGCCGCTCCCGCCGGCGCCGCCGGCTTCTTCAGCGCGGACAGGTCCACCACACCGGCAGTCGAGAACGAAGGTCGCATGCCGCCATTCTCCCACGCCGCGCAGCGCCCGGGACGCGCCGGGCTTTCATGAGATTCTGCGCGTATCTCGCCTGGTTATTGACGTTCTCGTTACCTCAACATTCTGGAGCGCGACCTACTGTTGGGTCATTGAACCGGAACGGCGGTGGGCCCGTCTCCGGTGGTGTGGGCCCGGTGGAAGGAAGCGTGCGATGCGGGAGGTCGTCGCGTCCGGCGTGCGCCGCCGGGAGATCCCGGCGCACGCCGGGCCCGTCGTGAGCACGCTGAGCACACTGATCACCCGCCGCCGAGTCGACGGTTGACGGTTGACCGTCCTGATGAATTCGACAACGACCGCCGTCGTCATCGGCGTCTGCTTCGGCCTGGCCGGGGTGCTCGCCGGGCCGGTGCGAATCAGCACACGCATCCGGCCGCGAGCGTTCCGCGGCCTCGCGATCGCCTTCGGGCCGATCCTCCTCTGGCTGGCGTGCGGCGGCCCGATCGTGCCGACGATGCTGCCCTTCTGCCTCGCCACGCTGGCCCTCGGCGAGTGGCGGCTGCGCGGCCAGGGTCCGGAGCAAGAGCCGGCGGAATGACAGACCGCCGCGGGGCGGAAGCACGCGCTCCCGCCCCGCGATCGACCTTTCCGGCTACGCGCCGATCACCGAGATCGGCTTGGCCAGCGGAGCGCCGGAACCGTCGCGGCGGTCGTCCAGCGCGGGCAGTTCGAGCGCGCGGCCCTCGTCGTCGGTGGGCCGTGCCGGGTACGCGCCGGCCCAGGCGAACACCAGCCGGTCCTCGCCCTTGAGGAAGCGCTGGCAGCGCACGCCGCCGGTCGCCCGGCCCTTCGACGGGTACAGGCGGTACGGCGTGACCTTGATCGTCTCCAGCATCACGCCCGGCAGCGTGTCCCCGCTGCCCGCGACCGAGACCACGACCGCGTCCTTGTCCGGGTCCACCACGGTGAACGACAGCACGCTCACGCCGTCGTCCAGCTTGATACCGGCCATGCCGCCCGCGGGCCGGCCCTGCGGACGCACCAGCTCCGCCGAGTACTTCAGCAGCTGCGCGTCCGAGGTGATGAACACCAGATCCTCGCGGCCGGTGCGCAGTTCCACCGCGCCGACGACCCGGTCACCCTCCTTGAGGGTGATCATCTCCATCGTGTCCTTGTTCCCCGGGTACTCCGGCACGACGCGCTTGACCACGCCCTGCTCCGTGCCCAGCGCCACGCCCTGCGAGTCCGGGTTCAGGCTCGTCACGCACAGCACCTGCTCGTCCTCCGGCAGGCTGCGCACCAGCTCTCGCACCGAGATGCCGCCCGCCAGGCCCGTCGCGTCTCCCGGCAGCACCGGGATGTCCACCACGGCCACCCGGTAGAGCTGCCCGGCCGAGGTCACCATGCCGAGATCCGCGCGCGTGGTCACGTCGATGAGCGAGAGGAACGCGTCGTGCTTGGCCCGCGCCCGGTCCGGCGCCGCCGAGTAGTTCGCGGGAAGCCGCGCGAGCAGGCCGGTCGAGGACAGCGCCACCCGGCACGGCTCGTCCGCGACCTCCAGCGGCACGTCCACCACGGCGGGCACCTCGTCCGCCTCGAACAGCACCGTGCGACGCGGCGTCGCGTACTCCTTCGCCACCTTCGCCAGCTCGTCCGAGACCACCTTGCGCAGCAGCGCGTCCGATTCGAGGATCGCGGACAGCTCGGCGATCTCCGCGCGCAGCCGCTCCTGCTCGTTCTCCAGCTCGAGGCGGTCGAACTTGGTCAGCCGGCGCAGCGGGGTGTCCAGGATGTAGTTCGCCTGGATCTCGGTCAGCGAGAACTGATCCATCAGCCGGCGGCGCGCGTCCGCCGCGTTCTCCGAGGCGCGGATCGTCTCGATCACCGCGTCGATGTTGAGCAGCGCGATCAGCAGGCCGTCGACCAGGTGCATCCGGTCCTGGCGCTTCTTCCGGCGGAACTCGCTGCGCCGCCGCACCACCTCGAAGCGGTGGTCGAGATAGACCTCGAGCAGTTCCTTCAGGCCCAGGGTGAGCGGCTGGCCGTCCACCAGCGCCACATTGTTGATGCCGAAGGACTCCTCCAGCGGCGTCAGCTTGTAGAGCTGGTTGAGGATCGCCTCCGGGTTGAAGCCGTTCTTGACCTCGATGACGATCCGCAGGCCGTTCGTCCGGTCCGTCAGGTCCTTGAGATCGGCGATGCCCTGGACCTTCTTGGCCTGCACCAGCTCCTTGATCTTCGAGATCACCTTCTCCGGGCCGATGTTGTACGGCAGCTCGGTGACCACGATGCCCTGGCGCCGGCCGATCGTCTCGACGTGCGCCGTCGCCCGCATCCGGAACACGCCGCGGCCAGACTCGTACGCGTCGCGCACCCCGTTCAGGCCGACGATCCGGCCGCCGGTCGGCAGGTCCGGGCCGGGAACGAACTGCAGCAGCTCCTCCAGCGTCGCCTCCGGACGCTTGATCAGGTGCCGCGCCGCCGCGACCACCTCGCCCAGGTTGTGCGGCGGCATGTTCGTGGCCATGCCCACCGCGATGCCGGCCGTCCCGTTCACCAGCAGGTTCGGGAAGGCGGCCGGCAGGACCTGCGGCTCCTGCTCCTGGCCGTCGTAGTTCGGGACGAATTCGACGGTGTCCTCGTCGATGTCATTGGTCATCAGCAGGGCGGCGGGGGACAGCCGCGCCTCGGTGTACCGCATCGCCGCGGGCGGGTCGTCGTTGCCGAGCGAGCCGAAGTTGCCGTGCCCGTCGGCCAGCGGCAGCCGCATCGAGAACGGCTGGGCCAGACGCACGAGCGCGTCGTAGATCGCGCCGTCGCCGTGCGGGTGCAGCCGGCCCATCACCTCGCCGACCACGCGCGCCGACTTCACGAAGCCGCGGTCCGGGCGCAGGCCCATCTCGCCCATCTGGTACAGAATCCGCCGGTGCACCGGCTTGAGCCCGTCCCGGGCGTCGGGCAGTGCTCTCGAGTAGATGACCGAGTACGCATACTCCAAGTAGGAGTTCGACATCTCATCGGTCACGTCGATGTCGACGATCCGCTCTTCGAAGGGCTCGGTCTCCCGGGGTGCGCTACGCCGTGCCATCGGACTCTTCTCGCTTCTCGCCACGTGGTGACTCGCTAGGACTGGCCCCATTGTGCCGTCTGCCGAGGACACCGCGTGAAATGCCCCGCCCCGGTGTGCGCGCTGGGCACTTTTCAGTGCAAGGATTGGTGCATGCCGAACACGACTCCGCTCGACCCGGGGCTGCGGGACGCGATCGAACGCAGCGGTTACTACCCGGCCCTGGTGGCCGAGGCGATCGAGGCGGCGATCGGCCCGGAGCCCGTGCTGAGCCACCTGGTGCACCAGGAGACCACCTTCGACAACGAGGAGGTGCGTCGGCATGTGAGCGTGCTCGCGCTCACCGCCTCCCGGTTGATCATCGGGCACACCGACGAGCACGGCACCGAGCCGGCCATCGACGGGATGGACAGCCAGGTCAGCTCCTACGCCTCCACCTCGACCGAGGCGATCCGGCTCGACCGGATCACCACGTGCGTGATCACCAGGGTGGTCGACGACCCGGCCAAGCACGTGCCGGGGACGCTGCCGCGCGAGGCCGTGCTGACGGTGGGCTGGGGTGCGATCGCCCGGATCGACCTCGAGCCGGCCGGCTGCGGGGATCCGCACTGCGAGGCCGACCACGGGTATACGGGCACGATGTCGGGCGACGACCTGCAGCTGCGCGTGTCGACCGGCGCCGACGGGGTCGAGGCGGTCGCCCGAACGCTCGAGTTCGCCACGGCGCTGAGCGCCGCGACCGCCGGACTGCGCGGCTGAGGTGGGGTATTCCGCCGTCGACGTGGACGGCCTCGATCCGCCCGCCTACCGGTCGGGCGCGCTCAGCGACGTCGTGCCCACGATCGGCGCCGCGCTGGGAGTGCCCGGCGACCGCGAGCCCGGCCCCTGGGTCCCCGAGCCGACCGACAAGGCGTGCCTCTTCCTGATCGACGGCATGGGCCGCGAACTGCTGGCCGGGCACGCCGATTACGCGCCGTACCTGACCGAGCTGCTCGCCGCGCCCGGTCGCGGCCACACGCTCACCGCGGGCTTCCCGTCGACCACCTCGACCTCGCTCGCCTCCATCGGCACCGGGCTGCCGCCGGGCGCCCACGGAATGCTCGGCTACCGCCTCCTCGTGCCCGCCTCGGGACGGCTGATGAACTTCCTGAGGTGGGATCAGAACGTCGACCCGCTCGAGTGGCAGCCGCACGAGACCATGTTCGAGCGGATGTCCGCGGCGGGCATCGCCGTGACCCACGTCGCGGCCCCCCGCTTCGCCGACTCCGGGCTCACCCGGTCGGTCTTCCGCGGCGCCCGCTTCTCCGGCGCCGACTCCGTGGACGAGCAGGCGAACCGCGCGATCGAGGCGCTCCAGGCGGCCGACCGCAGCTTCGTCTACCTGTACTACCGGGACCTCGACTTCATCGGTCACACCTCCGGCGTCGGCTCGCCCCGCTGGCGCGAGGAGCTGGCGTACGTGGACAGCCTCGTCGAACGCCTGGCTGAGCGGCTGCCCGCGGACGCGACGCTGTTCGTGACGGCCGACCACGGCATGGTCGACGTCCCCACGGATCGCCGCGTCGACATGGACCAGGACCTGGAGCTGCGCGCCGGCGTCGCCCTGCTCGGCGGCGAGGCCAGGGCCCGCCACGTCTACGCCACCCCCGGCGCCGCCCGCGACGTGCTGGCCATCTGGCAGGAACGCCTCGACGGCGTCGCCCTGGTCCGCGGGAGAGACCAGGCGGTGGCCGAGGGCTGGTTCGGCCCGCCCGGCGAGGTCGACGGGGCCATGGCCGCGCGCGTCGGAGACGTCATGGTCGCCATGCGCGACAACTGGGCCGTCATCGCCAGCGAACGCGAGGCCGTCGACTCCCGCCAGGTCGGCATGCACGGCTCCCTCACCTCCGCCGAGCAGCTCGTCCCGCTCCTGGAGATCCGCAAGGGCTGAGAGAAGGTCGGCGGTGCGGCGAAGCGGGCAGCACTGCTCACTGCTCGGCGGAGTCGTCGTCCCCTTCGGTCTCGTCGTCCCCTTCGATCTCGGTATCCTCGGCCTCGAGCAGCCTGCCGAGGGTTTCCAGGTCGGCCTCGCGGCGGCGGACGAAGGCCTCCGGGTCGTCGAGGTCGGCCGCGCTGGGGAGCAGGTTGGGGTGCGCCCAGAGGGCGTCGCGGCCTTCGCTGCCGCGCGCCTCGCCGAGCAGCGACCAGAGCGTCGCGGCGTCGCGCAGCCTGCGGGGGCGCAGCTCAAGGCCGACGAGGGCGGCGAAGGTCTGCTCGGCGGGGCCGCCGGCCGCGCGGCGGCGGCGGAAGGTCTCGCGCAGGGCGCCGGAGCCGGGGAGCTTGGTCGAGGCCGCCGCGTCGACGACGGTGTCCACCCAGCCCTCGGTGAGCGCGAGCAGCGTCTCCAGCTGGGTCAGGGCCTCGCGCTGCGCGGGGGTGTCAGGGGCGGTGAAGGTCAGCCCGCCCTCGCCGAGGATCTCCTGGAAGTTCATCATCGACTCAGGGTTCTGCATCGAGGACATCATCTCCTCGATCTTGCCCTCGTCGACGGAGATGCCCCGCGCGTACGCCTCGACGGCGCCGAGCATCCGGTCGCTCAGCCACGGCACGTGCGCGTACAGCCGGTGGTACGCGGCCTCGCGCAGCGCCAGGTACAGCCGCAGGTCCGCGGCGGGCAGCTCGAGGCCCTCGCCGAAGGCGGCGACGTTGACCGGCAGCAGTACGGCCTTGCCCTCAGGACCGAGCGGCAGGCCGATGTCCGAGGAGCCGAGCACCTCGCCGGCCAGTTCGGCGAGCGCGGTGCCGATCTGGTGGCCGAAGAGCGTGCCTGCCATCTGCTTGACGATCGCGCCCATCGGGCCCGACATCTCCCCGGCCTCGGTCGGCAGCATCCCGCTCATCGCGCCGGTCATGCCCTGCGCCACCGGCTCGACCAGGCGCTTCCACACCGGCAGGGTCTGCTCGATCCACTCGGCGCGGCTCCAGGCGAGCGCGCCGGTGGTGCCCGCGGGCAGCTCGCTGACCTCGTCCAGCCAGTGCTCGGCCAGCCGCACCGCGTCCGCGAGCGAGGCCACCTCGCCGGCGGTGGGCGACGGGTCGGGCGTGGCCGCCGAGGCGCCGCGCGCGATGTCCTTGGCCAGCGCCCAGTTCACCGGGCCCTCGCCCGAGTTCATCAGGGACTGGATACGGCCCATCATCATGGCGAGCATCTGCGGGTCAAGGCCAGGGATCTGGTCGCCGATTCCGGCGGCCAGCTTCGACAGGTCCGGCATGCCGCCCTCGCCGGAGCCGAGGCCGAAGGCGCCGAGCAGCTCCTGCAGCTGCTCCGGGCTGGGCAGCTGCATGCCCGGCGGCATGCCCGGGAACGGCTGGCCCGGCTGCTGGTCGGAGGCCGATTTCTGCTCCTCCTCGCGGGCCCCGCGCTCCTGCGCGGCCCGCTGCGATTCTTCGCGCTCGACGTCGGCGCCGAGCCCCTCGAGCCCCTTGACCACCTCTTCGAAGGGCACCGAGGCCGGCTCTTCCTCCGGGTCGGGGAAACTTTCCGGGTGGTCATTCACGTTCGATACCTCGACTGGCTTAAGTTCCGGAGCCGGTGCACCGGCCCACGGAAGGATCGGCGATCATGAGAGGCGGGAAACCTCCCTCTCCCACCGTAACTAACGGAGCGTGCTCTTGAGTTCCCCGGCAGACGACGGTAAGCGTACGGCCAGGCTCCGGCCGGCGGACGGCGACACGCGGCCCGCCGGCCACGCCAGGTCCCGGCCGCTCACGGTGGCCGTGACCGGCGCGTCCGGGCACGTCGGCGCCGCGGTGCTGCGGCATCTCGCGGAGTACGGCGGAGCCGGCCGGAGCATCGGCCTGGTGCCGCGCGGGCCCAAGCCGGACCGCGCGGAGTGGCCGGCCGGCGCGGTGCAGCGCTCGGCCGACCTGCTCGACCCCTCGCTGGCCGAGCGGCTGAGCGACGTGGACGTGCTGGTGCACACCGACCTGGACACCAGCCCGGACACCGATCCGGCCGAGCGGACCAGGCAGAACGTGCGCGGCACAGAGACCGTGCTGACCGCCGCGGCCGCCGCCGGGGTGCGCCGGGTGATCCTGCGCAGCAGCGCCATGGTGTACGGCGCACTGCCGGACAACCCCGTGCCGATCCCGGACTCCGCCCCGCTGCGCGCCGTGCCGGACGGCTCGCTGGTGGCCGACCTGCTGGAGATCGAGCGCCTCGGCCGCCGGGCCCCGCGCGCCCACCCGGGCCTGCGCGTCACGGTGCTGCGCCCGGCCATCGTCACCGGCCCGGGCGTGGACACGGTCTTCACCCGGCACTTCGAGGCCCCGCGGCTGCTCGTGGCCAAGGACACCGAGCCCTGCTGGCAGTTCTGCCATCTCGAGGACCTGGCCAGCGCGCTCGCGTTCGCCGCGCTGCACGAGGAGCTGGAGGGCGCGTACAACGTGGCGAGCCCCGGCTGGCTGAGCCAGGAGCAGATCGAGGAGAGCTCGGGGCTGCGCCGCATGGAGCTGCCCGCGGGCCTGGCCCTCGGCGCGGCCGAGCGGCTGCACCGGCTGCATCTGACCCCGGCCCCGGCCACCGACCTGCAGTACGTCATGCACCCGTGGGCCGTGACCTCGGAACGGCTCGAGGCCGCGGGCTACGCCGCCGAGTACGCGAACGAGGAGGCCTTCCAGGCCTTGCTCGACGAGGTCGCCGGGCACCACGCCGCGCTCGCCCGCCGCCTCGGCAAGAAGGACGCCGCCGCCTCGCTGGGTGCCGCCGGCGCCACCGTCGCGCTGGTCGGCACCGCCGCGCTGGTCCGCCGCGCCAGGAAGAAGCGCCGCACCTGACCGGCCGAAGCCGCCCGTTTTCGCGGGGGTCGCTACCCCCGCGCGCCGCGGATGCGCGATGATGGAGCGATGACCAGCATCCACGTCGAAGTCCGCACCGAGCCGCTGTCCGTGGACGCGCTGCTGGCCCTGGCCGCCCACCCGACGGCCGGGGGCACCGCCGTCTTCCTCGGCACCGTCCGCGACCACACGCCCGAGGCGCCGGGCGCGGTCGTCACCGGCCTCGAGTACGAGGCGCACCCGGAGGCCGTGGCCCGGCTGCGCGAGGTGGCCGAGAAGGTGGCCGTCGACCACGACGTGATCGCGCTCGCCGCCGAGCACCGCGTCGGACCGCTCGCGGTCGGCGAGGCCGCGGTGGTCGTCGTCGCTTCCGCGGCGCACCGCGCCGAGGCATTCGCCGCGTGCCGCGCGCTGATCGACACGCTCAAGGCCGAGGTGCCCATCTGGAAGCGCGAGGGCTTCGCCGACGGTTCGCACACGTGGGTCGGTGTCTGAGTTCCGCGGTTCCCACACCTGCGCGGGTATCTGAGTTACCGTCGGATATGTGCTTTCCATCCTGATCTGGTGGGCGGTCCCGGCCGCGGCGGCGTTGCTGGCCGCGATCGTGATCGCGATCGTGCGCCGGGTCCGCGCGGCCCGGAGCGATGTGGAGACGATGGACCACTACCGGCGCGCCCGCGAGGTGCTGGCCCGCGCCGCCGCGGACGGGGTGGCGGCGAGCCCGCGTGAGCGCACGCGACAGGAGTAATCCCGCCTGCCGCGCTTCAGTCGGGTGCACTAAGGTCGGGCGTATGCCTCGTCGTCGCGCCGTCACCCTCGCGGTCTCCGGCACCCTGCTCGCCGGTTTCGCCGCTGGGGCGCTGTTCCAGTCCGTGCCCTACGCGGAGCTCACCCCGGGCCCGACCTTCAACGTGCTCGGCACCCAGGACGGCACGGCGAGCGGCACCCCGCTGATCACGATCACCGGCACCAAGACCTATCCGACGGCGGGTCAGCTGCGCATGGTCACGGTCGGGGTGTCCGAGGAGAGCTACCAGATGCCGCTCGGCGAGGCGATCGCGGGCTGGCTGAGCAGCGACCAGGCGATCGTCCCCAAGGAGACGATCTACCCGGCCGGCCAGACCCAGCAGCAGAGCGACGCGCAGAACACCCAGGAGATGACCGACTCGCAGGACTCGGCCGTCACCGCGGCGCTGGCGGCGCTGAACATCAAGCCGACCGGCAGCGAGGTCGTCATCGCGTCGGTCACCGACGGCGGCCCGGCGGCCGGGAAGCTGCAGGCCGGCGACGTGATCGACGCGGTGGACGGCACCTCGGTCGCGAGCGGCGGGCAGACCGGGATGAACGAGGTGACCTCCGCGATCCAGAAGCTGGCCCCGGGCGCGCAGGTCACCTTCGAGGTCAGCCGGGACGGCAAGAAGCAGGCGATCACCACCGGCAGCGAGAACAACGGCGGCAAGGCCGAGGTGGGCGTCTCCATCGAGAGCGAGAACGTCTTCCCGTTCACGGTGGCCATCCAGCTCAACAACGTCGGCGGGCCGAGCGCCGGCATGATGTTCGCGCTCGGCATCATCGACAAGCTGACCGACACGAACCTGACCGGCGGCCGGGTCGTCGCGGGCACCGGCACCATCGACGCGGCCGGCAACGTCGGCGCGATCGGCGGCATCCAGATGAAGACCATCGGCGCGCGCGACGCCGGCGCGACGGTCTTTCTGGCCCCGGCGAGCAACTGCGCCGAGGCCAAGGCGAACGAGCCCTCGGGGCTCGAACTGGTCAAGGTCAACACGCTCAAGGACGCGCTGAACGCCCTCACCGACATCCGCGAGGGCAAGACGCCGCCGCTCTGCTGACCGGGGCGTTCGGTTCCGGGCGTTCAGGTCCGGGCGGTTCAGTCCCTGAGTTTCAGTCCCTGAGCGTGTCGGCGAGCGCGCGCACCAGGTTCGGCACCAGGTCGGCGCCGGAGAGCACCTCGTCGTCCTTGTCCTTGGTGCGCAGCCGCAGCGCGCAGTCACGGGAACCGTCGCGCAGCACGCCCACGGCGATGCGCACCTCCTGCCGCTCCGGATGCGCGGCCACCCACTCGTCGGCGTTCTCCTCGTCCTCCGGCAGTTGCTCCTGCACGCTCGGCGGCAGCATCAGCCGCTCGACGACCAGCGCGGCCCCGTGCACCGTCTCCGGCCAGGCGATCCCGGCCAGCAGCTCGTCCAGCGGCCGGTCGGCGGGCACGCCCTCCTGCTCGATGGACGTGTAGGTGCGCAGCGGCCCGATCTGCCCGCCGAACTCCACCGTCTCCGGGGCCAGCGCGGCCGCCAGCCGCGGCTCGGCGGCGATCAGCTCGGCGGTGTCCACCAGCGCGAACAGCCGGATGCCCTGGTCCCAGCCGTCCCGGGCCACGTGCTGCTCCAACTCGATCAGCGCCTGCGTCAGCGCCGGGTTCTTCGAAGGATCCATGCCGACCATTCTCGACCACCCGGATACCGATTTGCGCCGCCCGTCGGCTTCGACGTACAGTAGAGCAACAGCAACGCGGGGTGGAGCAGCTCGGTAGCTCGCTGGGCTCATAACCCAGAGGTCGCAGGTTCAAATCCTGTCCCCGCTACCACCGAAGATCCCGGCCAGTCGAAAGACTGGCCGGGATCTTCGCGTTCCGGGGGCCGGCGGAATAGCGGCGCCGCCCGGACCGTTCGGCAGGTAGTTGAACTGTCAACAAAGGAGCTGAGTGCCGTGCAGTTCGGGATCTTCACCGTCGGCGACGTGAGCGTTGACCCGACCACCGGCCGTGCGCCGTCGGAGCATGAGCGGATCATGGCGATGGTGGCGATTGCGCGGAAGGCGGAGGAGGTGGGTTTGGATGTGTTCGCGACGGGTGAGCATCACAATCCGCCGTTCGTGCCTTCTTCGCCGACGACGTTGCTGGCG
>NZ_DASZKT010000278.1:0-12809 GCF_035552695.1 Actinospica sp. | reverse complement strand
TAGCCGTCCATCTGGATCGCGCTGTAGTGGACGAAGACGTCCGCGCCACCGTCGACCGCGATGAAGCCGTAGCCCTTCTCCGCGTTGAACCACTTGACGGTGCCCTGAGCCATGCTTACTCCCTGTTGCCGCCCTGCTCGGCCCCGCACAGCGCGAGACCGGGGTCGTACGTCCCCCGCCCCTTCTTCACGAACAGGGTCGGTGTTCTCTCGTTCCGCTCGGTCGAGCCTCGCTGAACTGTGCGACCGGCGCTGAGAGTATCCTTTGCGGCCGGGTGGGCAACAGGCTCTCGAGCAAATCCGTGCGCGGTACAGACGTGCGAAAAACCGGGGCGAACCAGGGCATATCAGGGTGCAAATTCAATCCCGCAGCTAAACTGTAATCGGACGGTTACTGATCATCTCGTTCCATGGACAGATGTTTAGCAAGTGCTTAGCGGCGTTCACAGCTTGTGCTTAGCAGCCGCCTGCGACCGCCAGGTTGTTAGTCACAGTGATACTCAGCTTCGCGCCTCAGCACCCGCCTGCGACCGCCGGGATGATACTCAGCTTCGCACCCTCGCCCGTCGTCGTGGCCAGGCCGTCCGCGAAACGCACGTCGTCGTCGTCCACGTAGACGTTCACGAAGCGGCGCAGCTTGCCCGCGTCGTCCAGCAGCCGCGCGCGCAGGCCGGGGTGGTTCGCCTCGAGGTCCTCGATCACCTCGGCCAGCGTGGCTCCCTGGGCGGCGACCTCGGCGGAACCGCCGGTGTAGCTGCGCAGGATGGTCGGGATGCGGACGGTCACTGCCATGGAAGGGCCTTTCTACGTGCCGGTCAGGGTCTGCGGGGCTTGCTCGGTGCTCAGTCGCGGGCTTCGTGGAAGGCCGCGAGGCTCGGCTTGATCGTGGCGGTGACGCCCGTGTCGGCCACCGCGTCCAGGGTCTTGAGTCCGTCCCCGGAATTGATGACCACGGTCTCCGCCGCGGGATCCAGCTTGCCCGTTTCGACGAGCTTTCGCAGCACTCCCACGGTGACTCCGCCCGCGGTCTCGGCGAAGACGCCCTCGGTGCGGGCGAGCAGCCGGATCGCGTCGACCACCTCGGCGTCGGTCACGTCCTCCACGGCGCCGCCGGTGCGCCGGGCGATGTCCAGCACGTACGGGCCGTCGGCCGGGTTGCCGATCGCGAGCGACTTGGCGATGGTGTCCGGGCGGACCGGCTGCACCACCTCGTGCCCCGCCTTGAACGCGGCCGAGACCGGGGAGCAGCCGTTCGCCTGCGCGCCGAAGATCTTGTACGGCCGGTCCTCGACCAGGCCGAGCGCGATCAGCTCCTTGAAGCCCTTGTCGATCTTCGTCAGCTGCGATCCGGAGGCGATCGGGATCACGATCTGCTCGGGCAGCCGCCAGCCGAGCTGCTCGGCGATCTCGTAGGCCAGCGTCTTGGAGCCCTCGGCGTAGTAAGGACGCAGGTTCACGTTCACGAAGCCCCAGCCCGCGCCCGCGTCGTCGCCGATCAGCTCCGAGCAGAAGCGGTTGACCTCGTCGTAGGTGCCGTCGATCGCGATCAGCTCGCCGCCGTAGACCGCGGCCATGACGATCTTGCCCTCTTCGAGCCCGGCCGGGATGAACACGCAGGAGTGCAGCCCGGCGCGCGCCGCGGCCGCGCCGACGGCCCCGGCCAGGTTGCCGGTGGAGGAGCAGGACAGGGTGGTGAAGCCGAAGGTGCGCGCCGCCTCGAGCGCGATGGCCACGACGCGGTCCTTGAAGGAGTGCGTCGGGTTGCCGGTGTCGTCCTTGATGTGCAGCGACCGCAGGCCGAGCTCCTTGCCCAGGTTGCGCGCGTGCACCAGGCGGGTCCAGCCGGGGTTCAGATTGGGCTTGGCCGCGACGTCGGCCGGGACCGGCAGCAGCGGGGCGTAGCGCCAGATCGAGGCCGGACCGGACTCGATCAGCTCGCGGGTGACGGCCGGGCGGTCGGCCTGGTGGAAGTCGTAGGCGATCTCGAGCGGGCCGAAACACTCCACGCAGACGTAGTGCGGGCCGAGCGGGATCCGCGCGCCGCACTCGCGGCAGGACAGCGCGACGGCCGGGCCGAAGGCCGTGGCGGGACTGGCGAGCTGGGCAGTGGTCATCAGGCGAGGCCTTTCCCTCATCTTCCCCGTCGGCTGTCGACGGGCCGGATTTGGCACCTGCTCCAGGCCGGGCCTCGCGAATGCGGGGAGATCCTGGGCGGTTGCCGGAGCTTCATCGGGCCGTACCCTCTGCTCCTCTGGATGAGCTGTTCCTTATGCAGTTGTGTGTAGGGCGCGAACGCCCTGCCAGCCACTGTACCCGACGCGTACCGGTAGCGTTTGCACCCGTCCGCATAGGGAGATAGTCAGTAATCGTGTCTGAATCGGCTGAATCACAGCGAACGCGTTCCCCGCGCTCGGCGAGCGTGCTGCTCGCCTCCAACCGCGGCCCGGTCTCCTTCGGCCTCGACGAGGGCGGGGTGCTGACCGCCCGGCGCGGCGGCGGCGGCCTGGTCTCCGGCCTGTCCTCGATCGAGGCCGACCCCGGCGAGGTGGTCTGGGTCTGCGCCGCGCTCTCCGAGGGCGACCGGACGGCCGTCCGCAGGTCGCCGGGCGGCAGGCTGGACCGGTCCGGCCTGTTCGAGCAGAGCGGCGGCGCCGCCGTGCGCATGCTGGACATCGACGAGGAGACGTTCCACGCCGCGTACAACGCCGTGGCCAACTCGACCCTCTGGTTCGTCCAGCACATGCTCTTCTCGACCCCGACCAGCCCCGCCTTCGGGCCGGAGTTCGCCGGGCAGTGGCGGGCCTTCGAGGCGTACAACCTGGCCTTCGCCGAGGCGCTGGCCGAGGAGGCCGCGTACGGAGCCAGAGTACTGATTCAGGACTACCACCTGTGCCTGGCCCCGAAGCTGCTCCGGCAGCTGCGGCCGGACCTGCGGATCGGCCACTTCTCGCACACCCCGTGGGCCCCGCCGGACTACTTCCGGATACTGCCGGACGCGGTCGCGGCGCAGATCCTGGAGGGCATGCTCGGCGCGGACCGCACCTGCTTCCTGACCCGGCGCTGGGCGGACGCCTTCGCGGACTGCTGCGAAGTCCTGCTGGGGTCGCGGCCGGAGCCGGAGAGGCTCGGCGTGCACCCCCTCGGCGTGGACGCCGCCGCGCTGATCGAGCGCGCCGCGCAGGACGACGTGGCCCAGCGCGAGCGGGAGCTGCGCGCGACGGTGGGTGCGGACAGGCAGGTGCTCGTGCGCGTGGACCGCACGGAACTGTCGAAGAACATCGTGCGCGGGCTCGAGGCGTACGCCCTGCTGCTGCGCTCGCACCCGGAGTGGCGCGGCAAGGCGGTGCACATCGGGTTCGCCTACCCGAGCCGGACCGACCTGGCCGAGTACCGCGACTACACGGCGGCCGTACAGCGGCTGGCCAAGGAGATCGAGCACGAATTCACCTCGCCCGAATACCCCGGCTGGCAGCCGCTGATCATGCACGTCGAGGATGACTTCGCCCGCTCGCTCGCGGCGTACCGGATGGCGGACGTGGCCGTGGTCAACCCGATCAGAGACGGGATGAACCTGGTGGCCAAGGAGATCCCGATCATCGCGGAGGCGGCCGGCGGCGCCTGCGCGCTCGTGCTCTCCCGTGAGGCCGGCGCGTACGCAGAACTCGCGGAGGCCGCGTTCACCGTGAACCCGTACGACGTCACGGCCACCGCGGAGGCGATGCACGAGGCGCTGTCCCAGGGCGCTGATGCCCGCGCGGAGCGCTGCGCGCGGCTCGCCCGACTCGGCGCCGCCCTGCCCCCGCAGAGATGGTTCTCCGAGCAGCTGGACGCATTGGCAAAGCTGACCGCGTCGACCGAGTAGTAGGCGGCGCTCGGTCGCCGAACGTCTACTCCCCGGTCGCCCCGTCGACCGCCTCGCGCAGCAGGTCGGCGTGGCCGTTGTGCCGCGCGTACTCCTCGATCATGTGGAGGTAGACGAACCGCAGCGTGTAGTCGCCCCTCCTGCCGGGGAAGCTATCGTCCGGCGAACGCCCGGCGGCAACCGCGTCAGCCAGCTCGACCTCACGGACGTAGGTGGCGAAGTCGGCCTCGGCGCCATCAGCGGCGGCGAGGTCGAAGTCGCCGTCCTCGTACTCCTCGGTGCAGTACAGGTCGCCGAGCTCCTTGTCCTGACCGAAGCAGCGCCGAAACCACCAGCGCTCGACCTCGGCGAGGTGCCGGACGAGGCCGAGCAACGTCAGCGGCGACGTCGGCACCGCCTTCAGCATCAGCTGCTCACCGGTCAGACCGCCGCACTTGGAGATCAGCGTGTCACGGTGCCACTGGAGGAACTCCCTGAGCGACGAGAGCTCGTCGCCGTCGTGCGATGCCTCAGTGCGGTGAATCTCAGGCGCGGTCCATGAAGTCATTGGCCGATCGTCCCGAACACCGCGAGCTCCGGTCAAAGGGTTATGGCTGGTCAGTCCCGACGGTGCAACGTTCCCTGATGCGGCATTGGCTAGAATCTCCGGGCCGAGATCCCCCCTGCTAGGAGAACCCCACACCCATGGCCGCCGAGCTCGTCTTCTTCACCGGGACCATGGACTGCGGGAAGTCCACCCTCGCCCTGCAGATGGACCACAACCGCTCGGCGCGGGGCAGGCGCGGCGTGGTGTTCACCAGGGACGACCGCGCGGGCGAGGGCGTGCTGTCCAGCCGCCTCGGCCTGTCCACCGCCGCCGCCGAGGTGCGTCCCGGCATAGACGTCTACGCCTACGTCAAGACGGCGGTGGCCCAGGACCCGGAGATCGACTACGTGATCTGCGACGAGGCCCAGTTCCTCGACCCCGAGCAGGTCGAGCAGCTCGCCCTCATCGTCGACGAGCTCAAGCGCGACGTGTTCGCCTTCGGCATCACGACCGACTTCCGCACCAAGCTCTTCCCCGGCTCCCAGCGCCTGATCGAACTCGCGGACCGCATCGAGATACTGCAGGTCGAAACGGTCTGCTGGTGCGGCGCCCGCGCCACCCACAACGCCCGCACCGTGGCCGGCCGAATGGTCATCGAGGGCGAGCAGAAGGTCCTCGGCGACGTAGGCCGCGCCCAAGCCGTCGGCTACGAGGTCCTCTGCCGCACCCACCACCGCGAGCGCCGAGCACAACTCGCCGACTAGTCGAGCAGCCCCGCGAGAAGCGCGCCCAACGCTTCGGGCGCCTCATGCATCACCATGTGCCCCACCCCCGGGACTCCGAGTAGCTCGCCGCGCCGCTCAACGCCCAGTCCGGCACATCCCACCCGACGCGCGATCGGGCTCCGGCGACGAGATGAACCGGCACCCACTACCTGCCTCGCTGCAACGCAAGTCGCCAAACGGACGCAGCCGCGCCGGAGATCGGGCGGCGGTTCATTGCGACAGTCGCGAAGCGGCCTTATCGGAAGACCCGAACCGACCAGCCGACCGCGTCACTTCCTCGCCTGCTGGCGGGCGTCGCGGAGGCGGCGGAGGCGGGCGACGAGGGTGGGGTTGTGGGCGAGGGCGGCGGGGTCGTCGAGCAGGGCGTTGAGTATCTGGAAGTACTGGGTCGGCGAGATGCCGAACTCGTCGCGGACGGCCTGGTCCTTGCGGCCCGCGTTCTTGAAGCGGCGCGATTCGAAGTCGAGGACGGCGCGTTCGCGGGGGCCGAGCAGGGGCGGCGCGGGTTCATCAGGGGTCTGGTCTGCCTCGACGGTCCCGGCGTCCGCGGCGGCCGCGCCCGGCTCGGCGTCCTCCGGCGAGGCGGGCTGCTCGGGGAGGTCGAAGAGTGCTTGCTGCGCATCGTTTTCCGGGGCACGCTGCGTGGGGAGCTCGGGGGCTGATTCGTCCACGGACGCGGCCCGCGACTCCTCCTGCTGCATCCGGATCACCACCCCTGAAGTCGTTGAACTCGTACTCGGCGCGAGCGCGCACCGGACAGGATAGTCCGCCGGGCCGTTCCCGTCCGGCTCCCGGTCCTCCGGCGACAAGCCGGGCCGAGATCCGCTATGGTCTATACCATTACCGGTCCTTGGAGAAGATGATGTCGTCGCTGCTATTGCGCAACGCCAGCCTGGTGCTGCCCGACGGGGTGCTCGACCAGGGTTGGCTGCTGGTCGAGGACGGGCGGATCACCGGCGTGGCCGCGGCGACGGGGCAGCCGGAGCCGCTGATCTCGCCGGGGACGGCACAGCGCGACCTGGGCGGCCGGCACGTGCTGCCCGGCTTCGTGGACATGCACGTACACGGCGGCGGCGGGGCGGCGTTCTCGGCGGGGGACGCGGAGCAGGCGCTGGTCGCGGCGCGCTTCCACCTCGGGCACGGGACCACCAGCATCATGGCCTCCACCGTCACCGGCTCGCTGGCGGAGCTGGAGCACCACATCGGCGAACTGTCCGGGCTCGTGCAAGACGGGATCCTCGCCGGTATCCATCTCGAAGGCCCCTTCATCTCCAAGGCCCGCTGCGGCGCGCACGACCCCGGCCTGCTGCGCGTGCCGGACCCGGCCGACATCTCCCGGCTGCTGCGCGCGGGCGACGGCACGGTCCGGATGATCACGATCGCGCCGGAACTCGAGCACGGCCTCGACGCGGTACGGCTGCTCACCGAGTCCGGGGTCATCGCCGCCGTCGGGCACACGGACGCGACGTACGCGCAGACCAGGGAGGCGATCGAACTCGGGGCGCCGGTCGGCACGCACGTGTTCAACGCGATGCGGCCCGTGCACCACCGCGAGCCCGGCCCGGTCACCGCGCTGCTCGAACAGGAGCAGGTGCTCTGCGAGGTCGTCAACGACGGTCTGCACGTACACCCCTCCGTGGTCAGCCTGATGTTCGCCGCGGCCGGGGCGCACCGTATCGCGCTGATCACGGACGCGATGGTGGCCGCGGGCGTGGGCGACGGCGAGTACCGGCTCGGCTCGCTCACCGTGCAGGTCCGCGACGGCGAGGCGCGGCTGACGGACGGGGATTCGCTCGCCGGCTCCACGCTCACCATGGACAACGCGCTGCGCAACGCGGTCCGGCTGGCCGGGGTCCCGCTCGCCGACGCGGCGGTCTCCGCCTCGCTCACCCCCGCGCGCGCCCTCGGCATCGCCGACCGGGTCGGCAGCCTGGAGACCGGGAAGCGGGCCGACCTCGTCGTGCTGGACGAGGACCTGCGGGTGGTCTCGGTCATGCAGAAGGGTGACTGGGTTGACACCCCGTCACCCGAATAGGCGGTAGCGCGCGTTCTCTTTCCGGTGAAACTTCTCGACTGGCCGAACGGCAGTTGTCTGCCAAAAGGGTGATGATCGCCCTAAAGACACCCGTTTGACGGTTTTAGCGGCACGACCACCTTGAAAGAATCTCCGGTGAACGTGCCAACCATTTTCATCACGACGCCAGACGACCCCCTCCAGCCGGCGTACCGGGAACCACATGGCGGGCACCACCACGTCCCGTTGCCTCTGCGTTCCCGCGCATCCCCTGAGGAGCTGTCATGGTCCTGTCGGTCTCCGGAGTCCTGCTACTCGGCATCATCGTCTTCATCCTGTTCCGCAAGGACGGGCTGAAGGTCTCGCACCTGATCGTCTGCATGATGTTCGGCTTCTACCTCGCGTCCACCTCGATCGCCTCCTCGATCAGGAACAGTACGGATTCCGTCGCCAGCTTCATCAGCGGGCTGCACTTCTAGCCCTTCCCCCCATTCCCCGAGCGAGGTCGCGATGTCCCCGGCTTCCGAGCACTCGCTGTGGGCCAGGCTCGGCCACAGCGTCACCGAGTCCACGCCGGTCTCCCGGTTCAACGACTCGGTGCTGCACCACCGCTGGGTGACGCGCACCCGGGAGTTCACCGGGGACCTGAAGGCGCGGCTGCGCGAGATCCTGCACCCGGTCATCCTGGTGCTGCGCGGCCTGCGCCGCGCGGTCACCGGGGGCCGGGCCTGGTGGGCGGCCGGCTCGAAGGAGCGGCGGCGGATCCAGGCGGCCCTGCTGATCATCGTGCTGGTGTCGATCGGCCTGCTGCCCTACGGCCCGGCCATCCTGATCGTCGGCTTCCTGTGCTGGGCCGGCTGGCTCGGCCGGGACACCACGCCGAAGGACGCCGACCCGGAGCCCAAGGCGCACGTCGGCCGGCTGCAGGCGGTCTACGACGGCCTGGTGCCCTACCTGCACGACGAGCACGACCCGGACCAGCACTTCAAGCCGGGCGGCGGCTACCGGGACGCGTTCACCTCCTGGGAGTTCGACGAGCACGACCGGCTCACCGCCTTCACCATCGACTATTCGCAGTACGTCAGGGACGGCGAGTCCGAGTGCCGCGCCAAGGTGGAGCGGGCGATCGAGGGCAAGGTCGGGCGGGGCAACGAGTTCCTCTACGACTGGGACGAGGAGGGCAACCACCTGCGTGTCAGGGTGCTGCCCCCGCTGCCCGGCGGCCTGGCCGCGCAGCCCTGGCCGGTGGCCGAGATCGAGTACGTGCTCGGGATCACCGACCCGGACTCGGCGGGCCGGCAGGTCCCGGTGCTGATGCCGGACGAGCCGGGCGTCGAGCCCGAGCCGCTCCCGGCGAACATCGCCGCGCGCACGGCCGAGGCGCCGGAGGGCTGGCACCCGGCCCTCGTCGCGCCGGTCGTCTGGCGCGTCGGAACGCCGTGCCCCAACCCGCACCTGCTGGTCACCGGGGCGAGCGGCAGCGGCAAGACGACGGCGCTGCGCTCCCTGCTCGGCCAGGCGCTCGGCCGTGGCCAGCAGGTCGCGGTGATCGACATCGAGCAGACCGAGGCCTACGCGGACCTGGCCGGGCGGCCGGGCGTGCGCGGCGTGGTCGAGGACCCGGAGCGGGCGCTGGAGCTGCTGGACTGGTTCGGGCTCGAGTGCGAGCGACGGGCCGAGCGGCGGCGGGCCGAGGCCGAGGCGGTCGCGAACGGGGACACCGCCTCGTTCCCGGCGCTGAAGGTCCTCGACGCCTCCGTCGACGGCC
The DNA here is from genome assembly GCF_035552695.1 of Actinospica sp. Lineage (NCBI taxonomy): Bacteria > Bacillati > Actinomycetota > Actinomycetes > Catenulisporales > Actinospicaceae > Actinospica > Actinospica sp. The sequence goes on along the minus strand of NZ_DASZKT010000278.1, from coordinate 3,855 downwards.
TGCGGCAGCCGCAGGTGCTGATGGAGTCGGCGGAGGCCACCGAGCCGTCGCTGTGGCTCTGCATCGACGGCCTGCCCGAACTGCTGGACGCGGCCGCGGGCGCCGGCCGTCCGCAGCTCGAGGAGACCCTCGCGGCGCTGGCGCGTAAGGCCCGGTACGCGGGCGTGCTGATGCTGGTGACGGCCCGCGACGACCGGGTGCTGCAACTGCGCCCGGCGCTGCGCGCGCAGCTCACCGTGCGCGTCGCGATGGGGTCGGTGGAGCCGGCCGTGTCCACGGTGCTGTTCGGCGGCACGCTCGAGCTCGGCGGCTGCCGACGGCTTCCGGCGGGCCGGGGGTACGTCCGGGTCGGCAGCGGGCCCGTGATCCGCCTCCAGACGCCCTACGCGCCCCCGGTGTCGGTCGCCCCGCTCCGAGCCGTGGGAACGACCATGGCGCCCGCCACAGCGGCCGCTCCGGCCCCCGCCGCGGGCTGATCACAAAGCGTGGCAAAGAGAATTCAAAGAGTCACGAAGCCGTGTCCGGCTGCGGCTCGGGGTCGGGACGCGGCGAGCGGCTGCGCTGCGGCGCCACGTCGGTGCGTCTCGCGGGCTCCGTCCGGGTCGGCCACGCCTGGGCCGTGAGCCGGCTGATCGCGGCCCGGGAGCGCTTGCGGGCGTACATCTTGCTGTCGGCGGCGCTCAGCAGCTCCTCGGCCCGCTCCTTGGCCACCAGGTCCGACTGCTCGGTCGCCGGGTCGTACGCGATGCCCAGCGAGGCGCCGACCAGCTGCGGCGGATGGCCGTCCACGGTCACCGGGTGCGCGAAGGCCTGGTCCAGCCGGTCCAGCAGCGCGTAGGCCTCGGCCCGGCCCACGTCCACGGCCACCACCACGAACTCGTCGCCGCCGAGCCTGGCCACGATGTCGCCGCCGCGCACGGCGTTGCGCAGCCGGTCGGCGACGTGCCGCAGCACCAGGTCGCCGATCGCGTGGCCGAAGGTGTCGTTGATCGACTTGAAAAGGTCCAGGTCGCAGAAGTAGACGGCCAGCGGGACCCCGTCCGCGACGAGGTCCGCGAGCCGTTCGCGCAGCTCGGCCGAGTTCGCCAGGCCGGTCAGCGGGTCGTGTCTCGCCTGATGTCGCAGGTCGGCCTCGTGCTGCTGGCGCTGGGCGATGTCCTTGCGCAGCGCCTCGCGCTCGCGCTCCAGCCTGGCCATCCGGGCCGTGGCCAGCTCGTGCCGGTTCGCGTTCACGATCGCGATCGCGGCCTGCTCGGCGAAGGCCTCCAGGATCTCGCGGACCCACATCCGCGGGATCCGCCCGTCGGTCGGCACATCCACCGAGATGACCCCGACCAGCTCGTCGCCCGGGCCGTACATGGGCGCCATCAGGCAGAAGTCCTGCAGCCAGGCGTCCGGGTCGGGGCTGTCGACCGGGGACTCCTCGGGGACGTGCACCGGCACGTCCTCCTCGCCGAAGACGGTGGCCGCGTCGCGCAGGAAGCAGAGCCTGCCCCAGCTCTCGGAATCCTCCATCGCGCGCTTCATCGCGGCGCCGGGGATCACCTTGCTGAGCAGCACGTCACGCACGCTCTCCGGGCCGGCCACGTGGGTCACCTCGAGATCGCCGCCGGGGCGCACGACCTTCACGACGACGTGCTGGAAGGGCGTACAGGAGACCACGCCGTCCGCGATGGCCTGCAGCGTCTCGTCCAGCCCCACGGCGGCGTTCACGGCGGCCAGGGCACGGTACATCGGGCGCAGGGCGGACAGGGGTATGTGCCCCTCCAGGCCCTGTTCCACCATCCGCCTCATCCCCGATCACGTCACTTGCCGTTGTGAGCGGTGCCGCCACCCGGGGCGATCCACCGAAAGCACCGGGCCAGACACGGAATGTACATCATGAACGGCGGTCAGCACCAGATCTTATACGTACTCTGATGTGGTGCCCCGCCCGAAGGGTAAAGAATCCCCCATCCTTCGTCGCGGATCGGCAACAACCCGAACGGAACCTGTCGCACGGGCGTGTCGTTGGGGTACCTTTGCATTGTGGGTGTATCAGGCATGGACCATCCCTTGATCGGGAACGAGCGGCACGGCTCGCCGCGGCAGAACTTCGCCGCCGCCCGTCGTACCGCATATGTGCCTCCAATCAACCTCGAGCCCTCCAAGGGCTCGCGGGAGCGCCTGGAGCGCCACCTGGCCGCCGTGGCCCCGTCGGCCACGGCCGTCGCAAGCCGTCCGGCCCCGACGCGGGACGAGGTGACGCAGGCCACCGCCCTGCTGCGGGAGATCACCCCGCGCGGCGACTCTCTTTCGAGCGTCTCCGCCTCTCGTCGCCGACTCTCGCTTTTCGCGCCGCTGCGCAAGGTCCGCCGCTGGTTCGGGTTCTAACCAACCCCGGCTTCGCAACGGATCCGGATCGCAGGATTCTGAATTCCTTAACGCATCGCCCCCGCCGCGCCTAGCGCGGCGGGGGCGATGCGTTAATTCGGGCCCTCAGTTTTCCTGGACCGCGTCGCTGGGCTCCGGCACCGCGTCCGAGGGCACGATGTCCGCGGGGGTCACGTCGGTCGGCAGCGCCGACTTCGGCGAGGCGGAGAAGGTGAACTTCGCCTCGGCGCCGCTGCCCTCGACGTCCACCACCACGATGGTGCCCGGGCGCAGCTCGCCGAACAGGATCTTCTCGGACAGCAGGTCCTCGATCTCCCGCTGGATGGTGCGGCGCAGCGGCCGGGCGCCGAGCAGCGGGTCGTAGCCCTTCTTGGCCATCAGCTGCTTCGCCGGGGTGGTGAGCTCGATGCCCATGTCCCGGTCCTTCAGCCGCTCGTCCACCTTGGCCATCATCAGGTCCACGATCTGGATGATGTTGTCCTCGGTGAGCTGCGGGAAGACGACCGTGTCGTCCACCCGGTTGAGGAACTCGGGCCGGAAGTGCTGCTTGAGCTCGTCGTTGACCTTGGCCTTCATCCGCTCGTAGCCGGTGCTGACGTCGCCCACGGCCGCGAAGCCGAGGTTGAAGCCCTTGGAGATGTCCCGGGTGCCGAGGTTCGTGGTCATGATGATCACGGTGTTCTTGAAGTCGACCACGCGGCCCTGGGAGTCGGTCAGCCGACCGTCCTCCAGGATCTGCAGCAGCGAGTTGAAGATGTCCGGGTGGGCCTTCTCCACCTCGTCGAACAGCACGACCGAGAACGGCTTGCGGCGCACCTTCTCGGTGAGCTGGCCGCCCTCCTCGTAGCCGACGTATCCGGGCGGGGAGCCGAAGAGCCGGGAGACGGTGTGCTTCTCCGAGAACTCCGACATGTCCAGCTGGATCAGCGCGTCCTCGTCGCCGAACAGGAACTCCGCCAGCGTCTTGGCCAGCTCGGTCTTACCGACGCCGGAGGGGCCGGCGAAGATGAACGAGCCGCCGGGGCGCTTCGGGTCCTTCAGACCGGCACGGGTACGCCGGATGGACTGGGAGAGCGCCTTGATCGCCTGCTCCTGGCCGATGACGCGCTTGTGCAGCTCGTCCTCCATGCGCAGCAGCCGCGAGGTCTCCTCCTCGGTGAGCTTGAACACCGGGATGCCCGTGGCGGTGGCCAGGACCTCGGCGATCAGCTCCTCGTCGACCTCGGCGACGACGTCCATGTCGCCGTCCTTCCACTCCTTCTCCCGCTTCGCCTTCGCGGCGAGCAGTTGGCGCTCCTGGTCGCGCAGCGCGGCGGCCTTCTCGAAGTCCTGCGCGTCGATCGCGGACTCCTTGTCCCGGCGCACCGTGGCGATCTTCTCGTCGAACTCGCGCAGGTCCGGCGGAGCGGTCATCCGGCGGATGCGCATCCGCGAGCCCGCCTCGTCGATCAGGTCGATCGCCTTGTCCGGCAGGAAGCGGTC
>NZ_DASZKT010000277.1:0-7108 GCF_035552695.1 Actinospica sp. | reverse complement strand
CGCCGAGGCCGGGTTTAGAAGGCGGCGGGCTACCCAGGCGGCGAGGTCCTCGACGCTGGCCGGTCCTGAGCCTCCGCACATCTCCAGATACGCGGGCGTTCCACCGACCAGAGCGTTGACCTGGAACGCCAAGTCTGGGTCGTGCTCGAATCCCCAGAACCCGGCGGCTTCTCTGAATCCGAAGGGCCGCACCACGAGTTCGAGGGTCGCCCTGCCGCGCAGCGGTGCGCTGCCGCTGAGGAGTTGGGACATGGTGGTCAGGGCGCTTCCGCAGAGGATGAGCCGGGTGCGGGTGTTCTCCTTCGCGAAGCTCAGGGGGCTTAGCGCGTGTTGGAGGTAGGAGGGCAGGGCCTGTGTCGCGGCCGAAAGGTACGGGAACTCGTCGATGATCACGGGTACCGGCGCCTCGGTGCCCAAGCGCATCAGTTCGTCCAGCGCCTCGCGCCACGATGCGAACAGGACCGGCTGGCGAAGGCCGCGGAAGGCGGCGTATGCGGCGCCGAGGTCCGCGAGATTTTGCAGCTCGGATTGCTGTGTCGCGGCGAACAGGAATCCGCCGGTCTGCCGGGCGAGCAGTTCGAGCAGGAGGGTCTTGCCCTGTCGACGACGCCCGTAGACCAGGCCGAGCGTCGCGCCGGGCTGCGGAGATGAGGCGAACTCCGTCAGGTCCCGCCACTCGGTATTGCGGCCGAAGAGGCGCATCGGCTTGTCGGACAAAGGGCTCTCCAGGGTTCGTCGGCAGTGCTTGCTTCATGAATGATAGCTGCAGCTATCATAGCTGGGGCAAGCGCTGTGTGCGACGGATTGCGAGTCGGGTCGGCGCTGACATGAAGAGCACGAGATAAGGGGCTGCGCCTACCGAGCGATTGTCGGCCGCCGTAAACATGCAGGTCGTGGTGATGGCTACGGCGCCCGATTGGTGCTGGGCGGTCATAGGCGGGCGTCGCGCACGCTTGCGGCGGATTCTCCCCGAGCGCTCCCCGGAATGGCTGAATATCAATCAGATTCAGCATCTGTGCAGGTCAGAGGCTTGTGCAGGCGGACGTTCGCGCGGCCCCTTTGCGGGTCAAGTACAAGGAGACCGCCCGCGGCGGCCTCGCGGTCAACGTCATCGAGTGCTAGCCGACCTCGGCGGCTTCACCGGCCGGGCGTCGCCCGGCCGCAGCGCCGGCAGGTAGGTGATGAACAGATCGCCGGCGGCGCCCACCCGTTCTGGGGCACGCCCCTCGGGCATCACGATCCGGCTCGAAGTCCGACATTCGCCGGGCCCGGCCGGCGCGAGTGTTAGCCAACCCGCTCCGAGTGGTTGACGGGGGGCCCGTGAGTTTCCATAATATCCGGTAGCCCACGCTACGTAAGTTATTCCCACCACCCACAAAAGCGTGGCGAGAGCCCACGGGCCGGAATATCCCGGCCACCTATTGATATGCGGAGCGGAGCTTCGGCTGAGGCTCCGGCCGCAAGGTCGTCGGGTACCTGTGCGGGGGTACTGTTAGCGTTCACCGTCTTCGTCGGCATGCCCACGACCTGCAATGACGACGAACAACGACGCAGAGCCACCACTGCGCCGCGGCGCTTCGCGCCTTCACTCTCATCGTCGAGAGTTCCTCCTGCCGTCATGCGATCCGGCATGCGCTCATCTGGAGAATACCCATGGGGAGAAAAGGCAGAACCGGGCAGTTCGCCGGTCTCAGCACCCGTACACGCATTCCGTCCGCGGCCCTCGTGTCGGCCTTCGCGTTGGTCGCGGGGTTGCTTTACGGCGCCGCGGTCCCGTCCGTGGCGCAGGCCGCGTCGAGTTCGGGGGTCACCGTGACCCCGGCCGTCTCCGCGACCGCGCGGACCGTCACCCTGGTCACCGGAGACCGTGTCACGGTCATGAGCTCGGACGGGCACACTTCCGCTCAACTGGTGCCCGCCGCCGGCAGCGGTCCGGCCGAGACGTATCAGCAGCCCGGCGGTGACCAGTACGTCGTCCCGGCGGTCGCAGAGCCCTACCTGGGCCGGCAGCTCGCCCCGGCGCTGTTCGACGTCTCGGCGCTGCTGCGCGACGGGCTCGGCACCGCCGCCCGCATTCCCGTCTCCGTGACCTACGCCGCCGGCGTGAGCCCGAGCGCACCCCCCGGTATCACCCTGACCGCCGTCAGCGGCCAATCGGCGAGCGGCTATCTCACCCCCGCCTCGACCGCGTCGTTCACCGCGGGACTGCGCGCCTCGATCGGAGCGGACGTCAAGGCGGGCCGCCCGGCCGGCAGCGGCCCGCTCTTCGGCGGCGTCACCGGCGTGAACCTGGCCGCCGGAACCACGATCGGCGCCGTCAGCCCGCGCTATCCGATGCACGACGTGCAGATCGACGAGACCGACACCGCCGGCAAGCCGATCGCGGCCGCGGCCGTGCTCTTCAACGACCTCGACAACCTCGAGGCCGGGTACGGCAATGTTCCCGTGGACAACGGTGTCGGGCGGGTCGCGCTTCCGGCCGGCCACTACCTGGCGACCTCGCTCGTGTTCGACTTCGACGTCAACGGGGCGTTGGCGGCGATCCACTGGATCACCGACGACGAAGTGACGGTGCCCGCGAGCGGGACGGTGCCCACCGTCAAGCTCAGCGAGGCCGAGGCCACCTCGGCGATCACGGTGAGCACGCCGCGCCCGTCGACGGAGCGGGGCCTGAACGTCACGCTCTACGACAGCGACGCCGCCGGGCATATCGCGGGCACCGGCATACTCGGCTTCACCACCCCGACCTACGTCAACCCTGTGGCGAAGCCGCCGGTCGGCTGGGTGCGGCTGCAGGTCTCGTGGAGCGGGGTCGGCCCGGCGACCGGCCCGGCCTACCGCTACGACGTGGCGTTCTCCGCGAACGACGTGCCCGCCGACGAGTCCTACGTCGTGCGGCCCGACCAGGTGGCGACGGTGAAGCAGAGCTACTACGCGGATCCCGCCGACGGAACGAACGGGACGCTGTTCAACACCGTGTACGACCAGACGGTGAACGCGGTGCTGGCCGAAGGCGGATTCCTGATCACCGCCGGGTCCCCGCAGACCATGCCGAGCACGGTGACCGACTACATCGGAACGGCCGACACCGGTGAGTGGGGCCAGAGCATCTTCACGGCCAACTTCACCACGATCCAGGCCGACATCCGCACGTTCACCGGCGGCGAGAGCACCGCGATCAGCTGGCTGCACGGCCCGCTCGCACCGGTGATCGGCCAGCACACCGGCCCGCAGTTCTGCCAGGTGTGCACGGCCGGCGCCTCGCTGATCCTGGGCTTCGACCCGGTCGGCGACAGCGCGCCCGACCACGCCGGGTACTTCCTCGGTGCGACCAACGACGACTTCATCCTCTACCGCAACGGTGTGATCGTCTTCAGCGGCGCCGCGGACGGAGTCGAATCCGGCAACCTCAACACCGCGCCCGCGACGTATCGCGCCGTCTACACCAGAGACGCGAGCGGCGCGGCCGGCGTGAGTCAGTCCGCTGATGTGCTCACCGACCTGACGGTCGACTCGGCGACCAGCCTCGCGCTGCCGAGCGAGGACAGCTGCTACGGCCAGTCAGCCACCGCGCCGTGCCGTCTGCTGCCCGCGCTGACGCTCGACTACCGGCTCGACACCGACCAGACCAACACGAGCGACCAGCCCATCGAACTGCTCCAGCTGGGCGTGGGCCACGTCGGGTTCGACCGCGTCGAATCCCACGCCGCGATCACCTCGGCCGCGGTCTCCGTGTCCTTCGACGGCGGCAAGACCTGGCAGCAGGCCACGACGACGGGCTCGGGCGGCCGGTACATCGCGGCCTGGGACAACCCGACGTCGGCGAAGGGCACCAGCCCCGAACTCAAGGTGAGCGCTACCGACGCCGTCGGCGGCAGCATCACCCAGACCATCGTCGACGCCTACACGATCGCCAAGTGAGAGGGCTGACCATGAGGGGATACTCCCGGATACGCGCGATCCTGGTCGGGCTCGCGACGACGGCGACCGTCGCGGCCGGCGTGGCCGCGGCGATGCCGGCCGACGCGGCGGCGGCGCCCGCCACGAAGGCGCCGACGACGAACGTGCGCGACGCCTGCCCGGCGACCACGCAGGTGCGCTGCTTCGCCGAACTGCGCACCGACGTGCACGGCGGCTTCGGGGTGCGCGGCGCCGCCGCCGGCCGGATCGCGCCGCGGGCGCTTCCCACCGGCTACGGGCCCGCGACGCTGCAGGCCGCGTACAAGCTTCCGGCCGGTCACGGTGCGGGAGAGACGGTCGCGGTGGTCGACGCCGGCGACGACGCGACGGCCGAGGCCGATCTCGCCGTCTACCGCAGCACCTACGGACTGCCCGCGTGCAGCACGGCCGACGGCTGCTTCGCGAAGGTCGATCAGTCCGGCACCACGAGCCCGCTGCCGCCGGATCAGGGTTGGGGTGTGGAGATCTCGCTCGACCTCGACATGGTCTCCGCGGCCTGCCCGGGCTGCCACATCCTGCTCGTCGAGGCGGACACCGCGACCTTCGACTCGCTCGCGGCGGCCGAGAACACCGCGGCCAAGCTCGGCGCCACCGAGATCTCCAACAGCTACGGGGGCACCGAACAGGAGGCCATGGAGCCGTACGCCGCGGACTACAGCCACAAGGGCGTCGCCGTCGTGGCGTCCTCGGGCGACTACGGCTATGGCATCCCGAACTTCCCCGCCGTCTTCAGCAGCGTCATCGCGGTCGGCGGCACCTCGCTCGCGACCTCGACCGACAGCCGCGGCTGGAGCGAGACCGCGTGGGACAGCGACGGCGGCGCCACCGCGAGCGGCTGCTCGGCGTATATCGCGAAACCGACCTGGCAGAAGGACCCGAACTGCCCAGGGCGCACGGTCGTCGACGTCTCGGCCGACGCCGACCCGAACACCGGCCCCGCGGTCTACGACGCCCACGACGGCTACGGCTGGACCGTGGTCGGCGGCACCAGCGCGGCCTCGCCGTTCATCGCGGGCGTGATCGCGTTGGCCGGCAACCCGTCCGCGCTGCCGAACGCGTCCTACGTCTACGCGCGCAAAGCCGACCTGAACGACGTGGTCGGCGGCGCCAACCTGGACGGCGGCGGCGACTGCGGCGGCGACTACCTGTGCAACGCCGTCAAGGGCTACGACGGCCCGACCGGCCTCGGCACCCCGGACGGTATCGCCGCGTTCTGATCCGACGCGGAGTCAGCAGGCTGACACGCACGCGAATTCGGTTGGCCTGGATATCCCACAGGTCGCTGCCGCACACGCAGCCGACCACGATGCGCACGACCGCGTCGGTCGGCTGCTGGATCTTCGGCTCCGCGACGTCCTCGACGCGGACGTCGCCGGCCTGGTAAAGGAGGGTTGCACGCATAGCAGGTGCCTTCTTTCGGCGCTCTCGCGATAGGGCGATATCAGGGTGCTAATCAGCTGTCGGGGGTGCGCGGCGCCCGGTAGACGGCGTCGGTGACCGCCTCGCCCCACGCCGTCTGCGGTGTCTCGTCACCGACGCCCTCCATCAGCACGAGGTGAGCCATGAAACGGTCGGCGGTGGCGCCGTGCCAGTGCTCCTCACCAGGCGCGGTGTAGATCGTGTCGCCCGGGGTGGGCTTCGATGACCGTGCCGTCGCGGGAGCCGAGCAGGGCGACGCCCTCGATGATGTACAGCACTTGGCCCAGGCGGTGCGAGTGCCAGTGCGAACGGGCGCAGGGCGCGAATCGGACGATGGCCAGTCGGGCCCGGTCGATCCCGCCGTCGACCCACACGTCCCCGGTGAACGTCGCGGCCGGGCCCTTGGCCGTGGGCGGACGGTTGATGATCTCCCTGAATCGCGCGTCACTCCTCGGTGATCTTCTTGAGCTCGGTGATCGCGGACATCGCGTTGGGCCATCCGGCGTAGAACGCGAGGTGCGTGATCGCCGCCACGAGTTCGTCCTTGCTCAGCCCGTTCTCCAGAGCCAGGCGCAGATGTGAGCGGAGCTGCTCGGTGCGATACAGCGATGTCAGCGCGGCCACCGTCACCAGGCTCCGGTCCCGGCGGGACAGGGCCGGATCGGCCCAGACCTGCCCGAACAGCACGTCGTCGGTCAAGCGCACCAGCTCGGGCGCCGTGTCCCCGAGCAATTGCCGCGCGCGGCTCGCTCCTGCCTCTGCCATCTCTTTCCCGTCCTTCTCTCGCCGCTGACGTTGATCTCCCCTTCTCCAAGGTGTCACCGGCGACCGCCCGGCGGCAGACCGACCTTTGCCGGGGAGCGGCCAGCGGGGGGTGCGACACGTCCCCCCCTCGGCCCATGCGCGCACGTCAGCGCCGGGGCACACAGGTGGCATGGCAACGCAGTGGCACCCAGATGGCGGAACCGAGCTCGGGCGGTTCCGCACCGCCCGGCGCACCCGGGTCACCCCCGGCCGAGGTCGGTCTCCCAGTCGGCACCGGCGTACGCCGCACCCCGGGGCTGCGCCGCGAGGAGGTCGCCGTGCTCGCCGGGATGAGCATCGACTACTACACCCGGCTGGAGCGCGGCAAAGAGACCCGCCCGAGCCCGGCCGTGGTCGACTCGCTCGCCCGCGCGCTCACCCCGGGCCGGCGCCTCGGCGTGTTCGTCGCCGAACCCGGCACGCCCGACCACGACGCGATGATCCTGCTCGACATGACCGCGCCCCGACCCGCCGGGCACCCGACCTCCCCGGCGCTCTAGTCCGCTAGTCCTCCAGCCCGACCGTCTGCCGGTCGGCGCTCGAGAAGGAGATAGCGAGTTCGGCGGGTTCGTCGCCGAGGTTTCTGGCGCTGTGCCAGACGCCGCTGGGGATCGAGACGATGTCGCCTTCCTCCATCGCCCGCTCCTCGTCGTTCCACGTCTGGATGATCCGGCCCTTGACCACCCTGAGGACCTCGTCGCAGTTGGGGTGGTAGTGGCGGCCGTTCTCCCGGCCGGGGTCGAGGATGCACATCCCGACCGTCATGGTCGTCGAGTTGCCGATGGCGGCCGAGACGTACCATTCGAGCCGCCCCCACGTGTGCGGTTCGTGTACACAGTCCGCGGCTGCGCGCAGGTGCGTGTCGATGTCGTGCTCGCTCACGGGGTGTCCTTCAGTTCGATTTCGGTGTTGTCCGAGGCGAGGG